>JBKJOC010000265.1:0-3535 GCA_046595725.1 Candidatus Eiseniibacteriota bacterium | reverse complement strand
GAGGTCGAGCGACGCACCTGGCTGACGCTTCGCCTGGTGGCGCCGCCGGAATCGATCCTGCTCGGCAAGTGGGCGGTGAACCTCGTGCTCCTGCTCGCCACCGAGGCGGTGGTGGTGCCGCTGTTCCTGGCGCTGTTCGGCGTCGGGTTCGCGTCGTTGCCCGGGTTCCTCGCGGTCCTGCTGCTGGCGACGCTCGGGCTGTCGGCGGCGATCACGCTGGTCGCCGCGCTGCTCGCCCAGGCGCGGGCGCACGGCGCGCTGGTGTCGGCGCTGGCGTTTCCGCTCGTGGTGCCGGTCGTGATGGCCGCGGTCACGGGCACGCGCCACGCGCTGGTCGAGCCCGGAGCCGCGGCGCCGGAACTGCGGATCCTCGGGGCGTACGCCGGGATCCTGGTCGCGACGGGAATCGCGCTCGCCGAGTTCGTGCTGGATGACTGAGGCCTGGACGACTGGGAGATGGATCTCATGGTTTGGCGGTGGGGACTGTTCGTCTACATGTGCGTCGTGACGGTGGCCGCATTCCTCTATGCGCCGCTGGCTCGCAAGCTTTACGAGCAGACGCGGATCATCTATTGGCACATTCCGGTGGCGTGGGTGACGGTGGTGGCGTTTGTCGTCTGCGGCTGGCAGTCCGCGCGCTACCTGCGCTCGAAGGACCTCAAGGATGATGCCGGCGCCGCGAGCGCGGCCTCGCTCGGGCTGCTCTTCTGCACGCTGGCGACGGTGTCGGGTGCGATCTTCTCCAAGGGCATGTGGGGCGCGTACTGGAACTGGGATCCGCGCCAGACCAGCATCTTCTTCCTGCTGCTCATCTACGCCGCGTACCTGACGCTGCGCGCCGCCGTTCCCGAGCCCGCGCGGCGGGCCCGGCTGTCGGCCGTCTACGGGCTGTTCGCGGCCGCGGTGACGCCGCTCCTGATCTTCGTGGTACCGAGGCTCTTCTTCACGCTTCACCCGGACCCGATCGTCAACTCCGGGGGGAAACTCGAGATGCACCCGCGCATGTTCCAGGTGTTCGTCGCCTCCCTGGTCGGCTTTACGGTGATCTTCTTCTGGGTCTATGCTCTGGAGGTCCGGATTCGACTGGCTGCACTGCGCGCCGACGGCGAATGGACCGGAACCCGAAAGGACTGTGCGCCGTGAACCAGTTCCTCGCTCGACCCATCGGTGAGCGGATCGGCGCCGACTGGGTGGTGATGATCGTCGCGCTCGTGGTATGGGGCGCACTGTTTCTCTATCTCATGCGATTGGACCGCCGGGTCCGGGAGCTCGACAAGCGATGAAGCCAAGAATCCTGATCGGATCGCTGCTCGTCCTGGCGTCGATCGCCTTCGGCGTGACCGCGTTCAAGAAATCGCTGACGCCCTACATCTCGTTCTCCGAGGCGCGGCGCTCGGGCTCCAACGTGCAGGTCAACGGCGTGCTGGCGAATCCCGCGAACGTGACCTACGACGCCGGAAAGAGCGAGCTCGTGTTCGCGCTCAAGGACGACAAGAACGAGGTCATGAACGTGGTCTACAAGGGCGTCAAGCCCGTCAACTTCGAGCAGGCGACGAGCGTGGTCGCGATCGGCAGCTACGAGGATGGCCGCTTCGCGGCGGACCAGTTGCTGGTCAAGTGCCCGTCGAAGTACCAGGCCGAAGGCGTGACCCAGGCCGCGGCCAGCGGTCCCGCGCGCTCCGCCGCGCCTGCAGCCGCGCAGGCCCGGCCGGCCGCGAAACCCGCCGGCGGAGGCTATTGAGTGCACGGCGATCCAGTCAACTTCGGCATCGTTCTGACGTGGGCGACCCTGGTCGTCGCGCTTTCCGCTAGCGCCTGTGCCCTCCTGTGGGGCCAGGGGCGCCGCGAGTTCGAGCAGCCGGCGCGCGTCCTCTACGCGTTCCAGGCGCTCGGCCTGATCACGCTCGCCGTCTGGCTTGCGCACCTCTTCATGGCGCATGATTTCAGGTACGCCTACATCGCGAACTACTCTTCCAGGGCGATGGAGAAGCGTTACGTCTTCGCGTCGTTCTGGGGCGGGCAGGAAGGGACGTTCCTCCTGTGGTCCCTGTGGAGCACGCTGCTGGCGGCGCTCCTCCTGCGGCTCAAGGCGCGGATTGCCCCGACGGCACTGTTCTTCGCCAATTGGGCGCCGGTCTTCCTGTTGCTCATCCTGACCGTCCAGAGCCCGTTCAAGCTTCTGGCCAAGCCCGCGCTCGACGGCGCGGGGCTCAATCCGCTGTTGCAGGATCCCTGGATGACGATCCATCCGCCGACCCTCTTCCTCGGCTACGCTTCGCTCATCCTGCCGTTCGCACTCGCGCTGGCAACCCTGGTGCATCGCGACGAGCGGGCATGGATCAAGAGCGCGCCGCCGTTCGTGCTGCTCTCGACCGTGATCCTCGGGACCGGCTTCACGATGGGCGGGATGTGGGCGTACAAGGTGCTGGGTTGGGGCGGCTTCTGGGGCTGGGACCCGGTCGAGAACGCCTCGCTCGTGCCCTGGCTGTTCAACATTGCCCTGCTGCACGGCCTGCTCGTCCAGCGCGCGACCGGCGCGCTCGGGCGGACCACGCTCTTCCTCGCCATCACGTCGTACCTGTTCGTGCTCTACGGCTCGTTCCTCACACGCTCGGGCGTGCTGGCCGATTTCTCGGTCCACTCGTTCGTCGACCTCGGGCTCTCGAGCTACCTGCTGGTGTTCCTCGGCGGGTTCGCGCTCATGGGCTATGGCACGTGGCTCGTGCGCGGATCGGCGTTCTCGCGGCCCACCGCCCAGCTCGGCGCCTGGTCGCGCGAGTTCGCGCTCTGGCTCGGCATGCTGGTGTTCACGCTGATGGCGGTGCTGACCATGGCGGGCACATCGGCGCCGCTCCTGTCGGTGCTGTTCACGGGGACGGCCGGAAACGTGCAGACCAGCTACTACAACTCGGTCAACGGTCCGCTCGGGCTCCTAGTGTGTGTCCTGGTGGCGATCGGGCCGCTCGTGCGCTGGCGGCAGGAGGCTCCGGGCGCGCTGCTGAGGCAGGCCATGCCGTCGCTCGCGCTCGGGCTGGTCGCCGCGGCGACCGCGTTCGCATTCGGGATGCGCGCGCCGGTCTCGCTCGCGCTCGTGTTCGGAGCGCTGTTCGCGCTCGGCGCCAACCTCACGGTGACGCTCAAGGCGGCCCGCCGCGGCCTGCCGTACGCGGCGGGCTACGTCTCCCACATGGGCCTCGCGGTCCTGGTGGTCGGAGTCCTGTCGTACTCGACGTTCGGGCGTGACCAGCAGGTCGCGCTGCCGAAGGGGAAGACCGTGGATGTGCTGGGCTTCAAGATGCGCTACGACGGCAAGCTCCCTCAGCCCGACAAGAAAGACCGGCTCGCGATCGCTGTCGATGGTGAAGGGCGCAGCTTTCAGGCCCAGCCCGTGCTCTACTTCAGCGAGTTCAATCAGAGCGTGATGAGGAACCCGCATGTCGAGCGCTTCTGGAGCCACGACGTCTACATCTCGCCGATCGAGCTCAAGACCCCGGCCGACCAGGCGGGGGCGATCCTGGCAAAGGGCGAGAGCGGC
>JBKJOC010000216.1:0-3111 GCA_046595725.1 Candidatus Eiseniibacteriota bacterium | reverse complement strand
TCGACCAGCGCGTGGCCGAAGCCCTCGCGCGTCTTCTTCATGGCGACCGGGTCGCCCAGGACGATGTCGGCGGCCATTGCCCTAACCCGCGAGCAGACGCGCTTTCCACGCGTCGTAGGTGGTGCCGAGTTCGACCAGCGCCTTCTGCCCTTCCTCGAGCTTGGGCGGCTTGCCGTGCCAGCGGTAGTCGTCGGCCATGTACGAGATCCCCTGCCCCATGACCGTGTTGGCGAGCAGGACGCTGGGCCGGCCCTTGTGGGCGCGCGCCGCCGCGAACGCCTGGAGAATCGCGGCGTGATCGTGGCCGTCGACCTCGATCACGTTCCAGTTGAAGGCGCGATACTTGTCCGCCAGCGGGGCGATTCCCATGATGTCCTCGACGTCGCCGTCGATCTGCTTCCGGTTGTAGTCGATGATCGCGCACACGTTGTCGAGCCGGTAGTGGGCGGCACACATGACCGCCTCCCAGACCTGACCTTCCTGCTGCTCGCCGTCGCCCATGACGCAGTAGACACGCCGCGGATTCTTGTCGAGCAAGGACGCCAGCGCGGCGCCGATGCACACCGACAGCCCCTGCCCGAGCGAGCCGGCGGAGACCTCGATTCCCGGCGTGTCGTGGCGCGAGGGATGGCCCTGCAGGTGCCCGTCGAACTGGCGGAACTTCATCAGGTCCCTGAGCGGGAAATAGCCGCGCTCGGCCATGAGCGAATAGATGATCGGCGTGACGTGGCCGATCGAGAAGTGCCAGAAGTCGCGCTCCTCCCACTGCGGGTTCGCCGGGTCGAGGTTCATCTCGTGGAAGAACAGGACCGAGCCAAAGTCGGCGCACGAGAGCGGCCCGCCCGAGTGTCCCGAGCCCGCGTCGATGAGCATGGTCACGATGTCGCGCCGAAGCCGGAGCGACATGGCCTTGAGCTCCGCCAGGCTGAAGCCCGCCCGTCCTCGGGCGTGGCAACGCTCGGGCGTGAGCGTGGCGGAGGCGGCCTCGTCGGCGGCGACGTGGGGCGCGGTCTGGGACATGCGCGGGGCTCCGGGTGAACCTCAAGGTGCGGCGGCGGGCGTTGGGCGAATGCGCGACCACGCTAGCACAGGCCGTGGGCGCGGTCAAAACGCGCGGGGTGAGGCGGCGAGGCGGCGCGCGCTGCGCCGCCCCGCCTGTGCCTCAACGGTACTGCGCCTTGATGCGGCCCCAGGTCTGCGGCACCGCCGGCGTGTTGGCGCACTGGTTCTGCGCTCCGGGCGACGGATTGCAGCCGTTCCCGCGCGGATCGAGCGTGCCGGTGTAGGGACTAAGGGCGTCGAACAGTTGCCACGTAGCGCCCGTGGTGTCGGGCAGGCGGCCGATCGAGCGGTCGGTCCCGGCCTGGTGCGCGGTGTAGGTGTAGTTCTCGACCATCAGGGTGTCGGAGCCGGACGTGCGCCAGAGCCGCACCGCGTCGCCGGCGTTCGCCAGCGAGAGCCCGGCGATCGAGCGGGCGTGGTCGCGCTGCCAGGTGACGGCGTCCCCGCCGTAGACCACGCGATGCTCGTTCGGATTGAGCACGCCCGTGCCGGCCCAGCGAATGGTCGAGTCGGCGTCGGTCAGGTAGTACTGCGACAGGTCGGCGGGGATGTCCGACGTGTTGACCAGCTCGACCCACTCGTCGTCGCGCGCGGAGAACAGGCCACTGCCGTCCCAGTCGCGTCCGGGACCGGGACAGATCTCGTTGAGCCGGACGTCACACGCGGCCGCGCCGGCGCGGGCGAGCGAGAGCGCGAGGAAGAGGAACAAGGGGGCGACAAGGCGAAACGATCTGCGAGTGCCACGGTGCATGGGCGCATCTCCCCGGGGGCGATTTCCGGGGGTCGGTTGGAATCATGTCGCACGAATCATGCCCTGCACGGCGAAGGCTGGGACGCGGGTTTCGTGGCGCGTCGAACGTCACAGGTGTCCGCAGAGCGGACGGTTTCGTCCGGTTCGCGGGCACTCCGTATCCGCCCCGGGGCGGAGACTCATCTCATCGCGAGCGTGCCTTGAGCGTGGCATCCAGCCAGGTCCCCATCCGCTCGAGCGCCTGCTCGAGCTTCTCGATCGAATTCGCGTACGAAAGCCTCAGGTGGCCCTCTCCGTTCTGGCCGAACGCGGTGCCCGAGAGCACGGCGACGCCGGCCTCCTCGAGCATCGCCTTCGCCAGGTCGGCCGAGGTCATGCCGGTGCCCTTGATGTTGGGGAACGCGTAGAACGCGCCGCTCGGCATCGTGCAGCTCACGCCCGGGAGAGCGTTGAGGCCCGCGACCAGCCGGTTCCGGCGGCGATGGAACTCGGAGACCATGTGGTCGACCGAGTCCTGCGGGCCGGTGAGGGCGGCCTTGCCCGCTTTCTGGACGAACGAGTTCGTGCACGAGTTGCAGTTGGTCATCAACCGGGCGACGTGCGCCGCCAGTGGCTTCGGCATGACGCCGTAGCCCAGCCGCCAGCCCGTCATGGCGTAGGTCTTGGAAAAGCCGTCGAGGAGGACCGTGCGCTCGGCGAGGCCGGGGAACGCGGCGATCGACTCGTGCGTGCCCTCGTAGAGAATCCGGGAATAGATCTCGTCCGAGAGGATCCAGAAACCGTGCTTCGCCGCGAGGTCGGCGATGGCCTTGAGCGCGCTGTGGTCGAGCACGCCGCCGGTCGGGTTGTGCGGCGAGTTGAGCACCAGCAGTTTCGTCTTCGGCGTCACCATCGCGGCCAGCTCGTCGAGGTCGAACGCCCAGTTCTTCTCTTCGCGCAGGCGGATCGGCACCGCCTTCGCGCCCAGGAACTGGATCACCGACTCGTAGATCGGGAAACCCGGGTTCGGGTAGATCGCCTCGTCGCCCTCGTCGAGCAGCGCGAGCATGGCGAAGAACAGGATCGGCTTGCCGCCCGGCGTGACCACGACCTGGTCGGGATCGACGTAGATGCCGCGCGACGTTTCGACCGAGGTCGCGATCGCCTCGCGCACGTCGCGCAGGCCGGCGGATGGCCCGTAATGCGTGAAGCCCGCTTCCATCGCCTCGACCGCGGCCTGGCGGATGTGCTGCGGCGTGTCGAAGTCGGGCTCGCCGATCTCGAGGTGGACGACGGACTTGCCCTGCGCCTCGAGCGCC
>JBKJOC010000133.1:0-4782 GCA_046595725.1 Candidatus Eiseniibacteriota bacterium | reverse complement strand
GTCCGAGGAGCCCTTGAGCTTGAGGATCTGCACGGCATTGCGGATCGGCGCCAGGGGGTTGCGCAGCTCGTGGGCGAGCGTGGCGAGGAACTCGTCCTTTCGACGGTCGGCGTTCAGCAGCGCATCCTCGATCTTCTTGCGGCCGGTCAGGTCGAGGTTCACGCCCAGCATGCGCTCGGGCTCACCGTCCGGAGTGAAGAACACCTTGCCCCGGGATGCGATCCAGCGAATCTCGCCGTCCGGGCGGACGATGCGGAACTCGCTGTCGAGAATCGACCGCTCGGCAATCGTTCTCCGCCGATCCGCCTCAGCCCGCATGCGATCGTCGGGGTGAAGCAGGCGGATCCAGTCCTCGTGGCGACCCGAAAATCCGCCCGGGGGCAGGCCGAACAGCTCCTCCGAGGCCGTGGACCAGTTCTCTTCATCGGTCCTTAGGTTCCACTCGTAGGTGCCGACGCGGCCGGCGCGCTGGGCGAGATCCAGTCGTTCCTCGCTGATGCGCAAGGCTTCCTGCGTGCGCTGCAACTCGTGATAGTGCCGTTGCTCGGTGAGATCGGTCAGGATCAGGCAGGAGCCGAGGGCGCCTTCGCGAATCGGACTCATGCTGATGTACGCCGGGGCCGACCCGTCCTTCCCCCGATCGAACATGACCTCGCCCTTGGCTTCCGCGGCACAGCCCTCGCGCACCATGGTCCGCACCTGTTCGCGGCTCGCGGGAGCGACGAAGAAGTCGATGTTCTGCCCGCTGATGGACTGTGGCGATCGGCCGAGCAGGTCGGCAAAGCGGCGATTGCACGCCAGGATCGTCCCGTCCTCCTTGAGAGTCGCCGCCCCGTTGAGCACCTGCTCGATGAGCAGGCGATAGGGCTTGTCCGACGCCTCGAGCGTGAAGATCTGGTGGTCCTGGTCGCCGACGAGGATGGCATCCACCTCGCCACTGCCCAGGGCGCGAAGAGCGTCTTCCGCCTCCTCGAGCCGGCGCGCGAGTTCCTCGTTCTGGCGTAGCAGGTCATCCGTGTTGGGATGGGTCATTTCCGAATCCATGGGATCCGCCGCCCGATCGCGTTCAGTTGCCTGCCGGGCGAAGCTGCAGCCCGACGAGCGTGCGTTCGACATTTGACAGGTCGCCGATGACCTTGCGGATCGGCGACGGCAGCTTGCGAACGAGCGTGGGGATGGCAACGATCTGGTCCCCGCTCGCGAGCTGGGGGTGGACGAGCAGATCCACGACCTCGATCTGATACTTGCCTGCCAGGTGCTCCTCGCAAAGCCGCGAGAGGTTTTCAAACGCCGCAACCGACCGGGCCGTCTTGCCGGCGACATAGAGCCGAAGTTCCCAGATGTCAGGGTCGACTTTCCCGCTGGCCAGGATGACTTCCAGGCTCTTGGGTACTTCGGGCAGTTGCGTCATCGATTTCCTCCCCGGGCGGTGCCCCTGCGGGATGGAGCGGGCGCCCCGTCCGCCGGTCGATCGGCCTGTCGACTGCGGGCCATTTCCTCTCGCCCCTCCTGCAGGCGCCCGACAGCCGCCTCCTCCCGTGCGACCAGCTGTCTCAATTCCTCGGTCTCGGCTTCGAACTGCGCGCGCTCGGCGGCCATCCGGGTCTCGAGGGCCGCGCGCTTGCGTTCGAGTTCGCGCTCCATCCGTTCGATCTCGCGTCGCCGACCTTCCGCTGCTGCCCGCTCCCGTTCTTCCTGGGCGAGGCGCATCGACCCGGTCAGCACGCCGTCGGCCCCGACGTAGACATCACGCAGCTCGACGCCGTGGTCGGTCAGGATGTACTCGCGGATCTGGTTCGAGTGCGCCATGCCCCGCGACTTCAGCACGTACAGGCCGCGGTTGCGTTCGCCGCCCAGCTCGATGTCGCGCACCAGCAGCCACGTGTCGATCAGAGAGGAGATGGAGGCGTTGCTCGCCTCGAGCGCACTTCCCCCATGCGTCAGGCTGGTGAACAGGGCAGTGATCTGGCGCGACTTGAGGAAATCGATCAGCCGCATGAGCATCGACTCGGCCTCGAGCGTCGAGGTCGACGATCACGACGCTGGGCCTGAAGTCGTTGACCAGCTTGTGCAGCAGGGCCAAATGCATCTCCAACCCGAAGGTGGTGGGCCGGCTGGCGATGAAGCGCAGCAGCCCCTTCTGCTCCCATGGTGCGAGGTCGATGCCGATCGAGCGCATGTTCCGAAACATCTGGCTCGACGACTCCTCGAAGGACAAGTAGAGGCAGCGTTCGCCGCGGCCGCAGGTGGCGTCGGCGAAGTGTGCGGCCAGGCTGGTCTTGCCGGTTCCCGCCGTCCCCGAGACCAACACGCTGCTGCCGCGGTAGACACCCTGACCGCCCAGCATCGAGTCGAGCCGGGGGACGCCGGTGGAGATGCGCTCCTCGGAAACTTCGTGGCTCATGCCGAGTGAGTTGATCGGCAGCACCGAGAACCCGTGTTCGTCGATCAGGAACGGGTACTCATTGGTGCCGTGCGTGGTGCCGCGATACTTGACGATGCGCATCCGCCGGGTCGACTGCTGCTCGGTCACACGGTGATCGAGCAGGATCACGCAGTCGGAGACGTACTCTTCCAGGCCCTGCCGGGTGAGCGTGCCGTCGCCGCGCTCGGCGGTGATCACCGCGGTGACGCCCTTGTTCTTGAGCCAACGGAACAGGCGGCGCAATTCGGCGCGCAGGATCGCATCGTTCGAGAGTCCGCTGAACAGGGTCTCGAGCGTGTCGAGGACGACGCGCTTGGCGCCGATCGAGTCGATCGCGTAGCCGAGACGAATGAAGAGGCCTTCGAGGTCGTACTCGCCGGTCTCCTCGATCTGGCTTCGCTCGACGTGTACGAAGTCGACCACGAGCATCTTCCGCTCGACCAGGGCATCGAGATCGAAGCCCAGCGAGCGGACGTTCTGGGTCAGCTCCTCGGCGGTCTCCTCGAATGCGAGGAACACCCCCGGCTCGCCAAACTCGACCGCACCGCGGACGAGGAACTCCATCGCCAGCAGGGTCTTGCCGCAGCCCGCGCTGCCGCACACCAGGGTCGGCCGTCCCCGCGGGAGGCCGCCACCGGTGATCTCGTCCAGTCCCTGGATGCCCGTCGCGGCCTTGGAGAGCGTCGCGGACTTGGGCCTCTGTTCGGTAACCGCGTCGAGCATGGAATTGCCGCCCCAAGGGATGACTCGCCTCTATTAATAGGTGTTCTCGTGAAGGTAACGATCACTCCCCGCGCAGGGCCGGGAAGTCAATCGGTCAGCCGACCCGACGGGGCCGCGATGTGCTCGCGGATGCCGCGCAGGCCGGGAGGCGTGGTGAGGGGCGATTCCGTGGGTTTCCAGGTACTTACGGGCTCACCTGTCGCGGAAGATGACCTCGCGGGCCGTATCGGCGATCGCGACGACGGCCGGGTGACTCAAGCGCCGCTCTGCCGAGATCGCATAGAACCGCTGCCTCAAGGTTGCGACCCGCCCGATGACCCGCACCCGGTAGCGCCTGAGCACTTCCGCTTCAATGGCGGACGGTCCCGCGAATATGCCGACGCCCGCTTCTCCCAACACCTTGATCAGGGCGCTGTCGTCGATTTCACCAACGATTTGTGGCCGCAGTTTTTGCGATTCGAACCAGCCCTCCAGGGTGCGGCGCAGTGTTGCATTGCGTCCCGGGAGCAAGAACGGCGCCCCATTCAGCGAGCGCGGAAATGTCTTGCTCAGGGCCACCGCCGCGCGCCCGCTCGCGAAGAAACTGGTGCCGCACTCGCCGAGGAGGTGGCTGAACAGCCGGACTGGTAACTCCGGGCCGGCCGGGGCGTCGGCGAGCACGATATCGAGGCCGTGTGTGGCCAATTCCGCGAGAAAACCTTGCAGGGACCGGTCCTCGCGGCAGATGAGATTCACGGACTTCCCCATGCGCAGCGCCGGCTCGATGAGCCGATGGACAATCGCCTTTGGCAGCGCGTCCGTGACTCCGATCACGAGGCGGAGCGGGCGTCCCGTTCCACCTCCCCTGACCGTCTCGAGGAACTCCCGGCCGAGCGGAAAAATCTCGTCGGCGTAGCGAAAGGCGACGCGCCCCACCTCGGTCAGCACCAGGCGCCGGCCCTCGCGTCGGAAGAGCTTCTCGCCCAGCGCCTCCTCCAGCCGCCGGATCTGGCCGCTGATGGTCGGCTCGGCCAGTCGGAGCTCTTTGCCCGCCCGCGAGATACTGCCCTCCCGGGCGACCATCCAGAAGTAGAGGAAATGATGGTAATTGAGCCATTCCATGATCAGGAGAATACCTCAGCTTTTACGAAGACTCACGACGTAACTTTCTAATTTGCTTACGCGTTCGCAAGCCCGATTCTTCCGGTGCGCTCGCATGGTGCGAGACGCGATCCGCTCCGCGACGATCCGAGCTCGTTGCACACCGGCCAAGAGGAGATCTCATGACGCAGGAGCCGTGGCTCTGGATCGGATTCAATGCCTTCCTTGTCGGGATGCTCGTGCTGGATCTCACCGTATTCCACAGGAAGCCGCACGAGGTGAAGTTCAAGGAGGCCGCGGGTTGGAGCCTGTTCTGGATCGCGCTTGCCCTGGTGTTCAATGCGGGCCTGTGGTTCATGCGCGGTCAGCAAGCGGGACTCGAGTTTCTGACCGGTTACCTGATCGAGAAGTCGCTGAGCGTGGACAACCTCTTCGTATTCCTGCTGGTGTTCTCGTACTTCGGGGTGCCCGCGAAACACCAGCACGGGGTTCTGTTCTGGGGGATTCTCGGCGCGCTCGTGCTGCGCTTCATCTTCATCATCGCCGGCATCGAA
>JBKJOC010000122.1:0-3500 GCA_046595725.1 Candidatus Eiseniibacteriota bacterium | reverse complement strand
CCAGCGCAACGAAAAGATCCACAACGTGCTGCAGCTGCTCAAGGCCTACGCGCTGTTCGAGAAGGACGTCGAGTACGTGGTGCAGGAAGGCAAGGTCCTGATCGTCGACGAGTTCACGGGCCGACTCATGCCGGGCCGGCGCTACTCGGACGGACTGCACCAGGCGATCGAGGCCAAGGAGGGTGTGACGGTCGAGGGCGAGACCCAGACCCTGGCGACGATCACGCTGCAGAACTTCTTCCGCATGTACGGCAAGCTCGCCGGCATGACGGGCACCGCCGAGACCGAGGCCCGCGAGTTCTACGAGATCTACAAGCTCGACGTCACCGTGATCCCGACGCACCGGCCGGTCCAGCGCAAGGATCTCGACGACATCGTGTTCCGCACCAAGCGCGAGAAGTACAACGCCGTGGTCGAGGAGATCACCGAGATGAACGGGCGCGGCCAGCCGGTCCTGGTCGGCACGGTGTCGGTCGAGGTGTCGGAACTGCTGTCGCGCATGCTCAAGCGCCGCGGTGTCCCGCACTCGGTGCTGAACGCGAAGTATCACCAGCAGGAAGCCGAGATCGTCTCGCTCGCCGGACAGAAGGGCGCGGTCACGATCGCGACCAACATGGCTGGCCGCGGTACCGACATCAAGCTCGGCACAGGCGTCACCGAGCTGGGCGGCCTTCACATCCTGGGCACCGAGCGCCACGAGAGCCGCCGCATCGACCGCCAGCTGCGCGGGCGTTCCGGCCGCCAGGGCGACCCGGGCGGCACGCGCTTCTCGCTCTCGCTCGAGGACGACCTGATGCGCCTCTTCGGGTCCGAGCGCATCGCGGGGATCATGAACCGCCTCGGCGTCGAGGAGGGCGAGGTCATCGAGCATCCGCTCGTGACGCGCGCGATCGGCAACGCGCAGAAGCGGGTCGAGGCGCACAATTTCGACATCAGAAAGCATCTGTTGCAGTACGACGACGTGATGAACAAGCAGCGCGAGGTGGTGTACGGACTGCGCAACCGCATGCTCGATCACGGCGATCCGCGCGAGGAGGTCGAGCAGTGGCTGGATGACCTGGTCGCGTCCCGCGTGTCGCGTTCGTGCGAGAGTGCCGACCACCCGGACACCTGGAACATGAAGGGCCTGGCCGAGGACATGGCGTTCCTGTTTCGCCGCCCGGTCGACCTCGAACAGCTGGCCGGCGCCCAGCCGTCCTACTCCGAGCTCGAGGAATCGCTGTGCGAGTTCGGGCGCGAGGCGTTCCACAGCAAGATCGAGCACATGGGCGGGGAACCGTTCTTCGAAGTGGTGCGCAATGTCATCCTGTGGACGATCGACGAGAAATGGCGCGATCACCTGTACGAGCTCGATCACCTGAAGCATGGCATCGGATTGCAGGCGTACGGGCAGAAGGATCCGCTGCTTCAGTACAAGAAAGAGGCGTTCGAGATGTTCGAGACGCTGGTCTCGGACATCGAGGAGGAGTCGGTGCGCCGCGTCTTCAGAGTCGAGCTGGCGGCCGAGCCGCCCGCCGCGCGGCGCCAGAGCCCCGCCCGCCTCACCGCCACCAAGGAGTCGGCGGCGAGCGCGTTCTCGACCATGCCGCAAAACACCTCGGGCGGCGTCGCCGTCGCCGAGGAGGAGATCTCGCCCTCCGCCCCGGCTCAGGCGGCGCGGGCGCAGGCGAGCCAGGGCATGCCGCAGGCGCCGAGCCGGCCCAAGTTCGAGCCGCGCGCGGGTCGCAACGATCCTTGTCCCTGCGGCAGCGGAAAGAAGTACAAGAAGTGCCACCTGCCGACCGACGAGGCGGCAGGCTGAGCGCGCCCCGAGCCGCACGCGAAAGGAGGGCACGATGAACGAGCACGTCAAGAACGTCCTCCGCCGCATCGTCCTCCAGTTGCGGGCGGCGCTCGACGGCGATGATTTCGCACTCGAGGACCTGCAGGAGGCGCTTGGTTCCTCGGGCGCGTCCTCGGACGAGATCGAGGCCGCGCTCGACGCGATCATGGCGCTCACCGAACCCAATCGCGAGGACCTGCCCGATGCCACGGGCTCGGAGTTCGGCAACCGCGTGCTCTCGCTCGAGGAGCGCAGCCGGCTGACTCCCGAGGCTTTCGGCTACCTGCTGGGTGTCCGCGGCAACGGCGCGATCGACGAGGAACAGTTCGAATGGGTGCTCGAACGCGCGCTCGCATCGGGCGAACGAAGCGTCGGGCTGGACGAGATGCAGGACCTCGTCCTCGAGGCCGCCCTCGGCGGGCGCGGAGCGGGAGGGGACCGTGGCGACTTCCCGGGCGTCCACTAAAAAGGCCGGGTCCAAGAAGGCTGCGGCCAAGAAGGCCACCCCGCCGACCGGTGCCGAAGAGGCGCCGGGAGACGCGGTCGCTGCTGTCAAGGCGCCGCGCGCGAGGAAGGCCGCGAAGAAGAAGTCCTCGAAGAAGAAGGCCAGTTCGAAGAAGTCGGCGGCGATCCGGGTCGTCGGCGGCAAGGCCGCGGGCAAGCGCGGGTTCACCCGTCTCTCGCCCGAGGAGCTCGAGGCGCGGACCACCGCGCGCGACACCGCGACCATGGCCAAGATCGAGCGCAGCGCCGGGAAGAACCTCGTGATCGTCGAGTCGCCGGCCAAGGCGAAGACGCTCGAGAAGTTCCTCGGCCGCGACTTCTTCGTGCTCGCCTCTTATGGCCACGTGCGCGACCTGCCCAAGAGCGGACTCGGGATCGACGTCGACAAGGACTTCGAGCCCCAGTACGTCGCGATCGAGGGCAAGGCGAAGCTGCTCGGCCAGCTCAAGCTCGCGGCAGCGACGGCGAACGATGTCTACCTCGCGCCTGATCCGGACCGCGAGGGCGAGGCGATTGCATGGCACCTGGCGACCGCGCTCAAGGGCAACCGCCGGCTCCATCGCCTGACCTTCAACGAGATCACCGAGCGTGCGGTCAAGGCCGCGCTCGAGCATCCCCGCGAGCTCGACATGAACCTGGTCAACGCGCAGCAGGCCCGCCGCGTGCTCGATCGCCTGGTCGGCTACCAGGTGAGCCCGCTACTCTGGCAGGTGGTGCGCTACGGCCTCTCGGCGGGGCGCGTCCAGTCGGTGGCGCTGCGCCTCGTGTGCGAGCGTGAGGCGGAGGTGCGCGCATTCATCCCCGAGGAGTACTGGACGGTCGAGGCCGAGCTCGAGACCGATCAGGAGGAGCGCTTCAGCGCGCAACTCTTCCGCGTCGGCGACCGGAAGCTCGAGGACCGCGAGCTCAAGGCGGAGGGCGAATGCCTGCGCCTGATCGAGGAGATGCGAAATTCCGAGCCCGTCGTCGCCGAGGTCAAGGAGACCGACCGCCAGAGCAAGCCCCGGCCGCCGTTCATCACCTCGACCCTGCAGCAGGACGCCTACGGCCGCCTCGGTTTCGGCGCCAAGCGCGCGATGCAGATCGCGCAAAAGCTCTACGAGGGCATCCCGCTTGGCGCCGAGGGGCCGGTCGGACTGATCACCTACATGCGCACGGACTCGACCCGACTGGC
>JBKJOC010000060.1:0-3518 GCA_046595725.1 Candidatus Eiseniibacteriota bacterium | reverse complement strand
GGATTCATGCCGAAAACAATTGCGCCTCCGCACGGCCGGAGGACACACTTGCGGGGTCGGCGCGATGCCGATCGGAGGAATGAATGCGGATCTTGAATCGAGTCGTCGGAGCGCTTTTGATCTCGTGCCTCGGAGCCGCTCCCGTGGGAGTGTCGGCCGAAGGGTACGTGTGCGCGTCCGGGGCCCGCATGGTCTATGACTCCTCACCGGCCGCGTGCTCCCGTTGCCGTCCCGTGGCGCACCCCCCGACGCAGGCCGCGTTCGAACAGCCGTGCTGCACGTATGTCGGCTCGACCTCGCTTCCGCCCGTGCTCACGGTCTCCCACCCGGAAGTTCCCGCGGCGCACCGCGCGCTGCTGACCACTCCGGGCGTCACGGCGATCGCCGGACCGGTGATCCTGCTGGGCGCGGTTCCGCAGTACGATTTCGGCAAATCTCCACCCCACCTCTCGCTACAACGCACGCCCCAGCTTCGCAACTGACGATTCCGCGTTCCAGGGTTTGACCGCAACGCGCGGTTGAATCCGGCGTAAGTTCGCGTGTGCGCGCATCCGCGCGGACGCGCCCGGACATCGGTTCGCGGAGGCAACCCTCATGACGTCCCATCGACTCGCCGTGGTCCTGCTGCTGCTGGTGCTGGCGCCAGGGCGCTCCTTCGCGCAGACGAGCGACGACCCGCTCAAGGGCGGAGGCGCGCTGACGCTTGCCGCCGTCGAGCAGGGCGTGCTCGCGCACAGCCCGACGCTGGCCGCAATGGAGCAGACCGCCGTCGCAGCGCGAGCGCGCGCGGCGGGCGCGGGCGCGTGGTCCGATCCCGAACTCTCGCTCATGCTGGCGCCGGCCACGCTCGGCGGCGGCGATTCGGGCGCGGGGTACCGGGTGGGCCTCAAGCAGCGGCTCTCGCCCTTCGGCACGCGCGGGGCGCGGCGGCTCGAGGCGGGAGCGCGCTTCGACGCGGCGACCGCGGACGTCGGCACCGCGCGGCTCGATCTCCTGCGCGAGGCGCGCGTGGCGTTCGCGGAATATCGGCGCACGTCGAAGAGCCAGGTGGCGTATCGCGCGATGGTCGACCTGGCGTCGGAACTGAGGCAGGTCGCGCTCGTGAAGTACGCGGCGGGCACGGTCGAGCAGCAGGACCCGCTCTCGGCCGGCGTTGAGGCGGCACGCCTGGCGCATCACGGCGTCCTGCTCGAGAGCGAGCGGCGCATTGCGGTCGCCCGCCTCAATACCTATCTTGGCCGGCCGGCCTCGGCACCCTTGCCTCCGCCCGCCGAGCCCGAGTCGGATCCTCCGATGGTGCCCGCGGATCTCGACTCCCTGGTGCGCCACGCGCGAAGCGCACGCCCCGAGGCCCAGGCTGCGATCTCGCGCGTGGCGAGCCGGGTCGCGCAGCGGCGCGTGGTCGAGCGCTCGCGCTGGCCCGGCCTGACGCTCGGCGTGGCGTACGACCGCATGTGGGAGGAAAAGGCGCAGCGCACGCAGGTCGAACTCGGGATCGAGCTGCCGCTGTTCGGGGGACGGGGCGCGCAGCAGCTCGAGGCCCAGGCCGAACTCGGCGCGGCTCAGGCCGAGCAGCGCGCGCTCGTGCTCAAGATCGAGCGCGAGGTGGTCGAGGCGGCGACGCGCTACGAGGAGGCCGAGCACGCACTCGCCGTGCTCGATAGCGGCGTGCTGCCGGCGGCGAGCCAGAGCGTGACCGCGCTGCGCTCGTCCTATGAGGCGAACCGCGCGACCTTTCTCGCGCTGCTGGATGCGGCGCGCTCGCTCGCCGAGGCGCGCCTGGACCGGATTGACGCCGTGGCGCGGCGTGACGTGGCGCGCGCGGACCTGGCGCGGGCGCTGGGAGATGACGGGGGGCTCGCGCCCATGGGGGACATGCGATGAAACGGAACGGGGTCGTGGCCGTGGTCCTCGTGGCATTGCTCCTGGTGGTGGCAGCCGTCCTGATCGCGCGCCGGGAACCCGCGAGCGCGCAAGGGCTCGTTCCCGTGGGGCCGTACCAGGTTGCCCTGCGCAACGAGCCGCGCCCGCCGCGCACCGGCGAGAACACGCTCGTGGTCGTGGTCGAGGACGGGCAGGGAAAGCGCGTGCGGGGGGCACAGGTCGAGACCGTGGTCTCGATGCCGTCGATGGGCGCGATGCCCTACATGGAGAGCCGGGGCCGGGTGAAAGCGGCCGGGCCGGGCGAGTTTCGGATCTCCTACGGGCTCTCGATGGCGGGCGAGTGGGACGTGGTCTTGAGGATCACGGGCCCGGCCGGCAAGGCGGAGGGACAGTGGCGGCTCTCGACCCGGCTGCCGGATGTCGCGTTCGCCAGCGGCGAAACGGGGAGCGACTCGGTCGAGGCGCCGGGAGCGCTGGTTCTCGACGCCGCGCGGCGGCAGGCGATCGGCGTCAAGACGGCGCGCGCCGAGGTGCGTGACTTCGTGGTGCCGATTCGCGCGCGCGGCAGCGTGGTGTTCGACGAAACCGCGCGCGCCGTGGTCTCGATGCGCTATCCCGGATGGGTGCGGACGATCGCCGCCGACTTCACGGGCAAGGCGGTGCGCAAGGGCGAGGCACTGTTCACGGTCGACAGTCCCGAGGTCAACGCGGCGCAGCAGGAGTACCTGACCGCGCTGCGATTCGCGGGCGCGGACTCGGCCGCGCACCAGGTTGCATTCGGGGGCTCGGTGCGCAACGCGCCCACGCTCTCGCTCGCCGAGGCGGCGCGGCAGCGCCTGCTGGCGTGGGGCGTGAGCAGCGAGCAGGTCGCGGCGATCCGGCGCTCGGGCCGGGCGACGACGAACCTGACGGTGCGCTCGCCCGCCACCGGGGTCGTGGTCGAGAAGTCGATCTTGGCCGGCAGCCCGTTCATGCCCGGACAGGTGCTGATGTCGATTGCGCGCGTCGACCCGGTGTGGATCGAGGCGCGGCTCTACGAAGCCGACCTGCCGCTGGTGCGCCCCGGCATGAGCGCCCGCGTTGCAAACCCGTACGACGCGGCGGGCGTGCGGACGGGGCGCGTCACGTTCGTGGCGCCGGCGCTCGATGAGTCGAGCCGCACCGGAGTTGCACGGATCGAGTTGCCGAACCCGCGGGGCGAGCTCAAGCCGGGCATGTTCGTCGACGTTACCCTCGACGCCGCGCTCGGCCAACGGTTGGCGGTGCCCGAAGGTGCGGTCGTGCCGACGGGAACGCGCCAGATCGTGTTCGTCGACCTGGGCAAGGGCCGACTCGAGCCGCGCGAGGTCGTAATCGGCGCGCGCAGCGGAACCTTTGTTGTCATCGAACGCGGACTGACCGCCGGTGAGACCGTCGTGACCTCGGGCAACTTCCTGGTTGCGGCCGACGCCCGCCTGCGCTCCGCGCTGGCCCGCTGGTGATCCCGCGCTCGCCGGTGATCCAGTGCCCGCTGGTGGCTCCATGATCGAACGCATCATCGGCTGGTCCGCGCGCCGCCGGGTCCTGACGATCCTGCTGGTGGCGGCGTGCTTCGCGGCCGGGCTGGTCGCGCTCTCGAGCACGTCGCTCGATGC
>JBKJOC010000490.1:0-5835 GCA_046595725.1 Candidatus Eiseniibacteriota bacterium | reverse complement strand
CTTGGCCGCCAGGCGGGCGTTCTGCCCGCCCTTGCCGATCGCGAGCGAGAGCTGGTCGTCGGCCACCACCACCTGCATGCGGCTCTCCGACTCCTGCACGCGCACGTCGAGCACCTTGGCGGGCGAGAGCGCGCGCGAGACGAACACCGAGGGGTCGGCCGACCACGGCACGATGTCGATGCGCTCGCCTCCCAATTCGCGCACGATGCTCTGGACCCGTGAGCCCTTGAGCCCGACGCACGAGCCGACGGCGTCGACGCGCGGATCCTTCGAATAGACCGAGATCTTCGAGCGGGCGCCGGCTTCGCGCGCGACCGCCTTGATCTCGACGATGCGATCTGCGATCTCCGGCACCTCGGCTTCGAACAGGCGGCGCAGGAAGTCCGGGTGCGTGCGCGAGAGGATGACCTGCGGGCCCTTCGCCAACTTGTCGACGTCGAGCACGACCGCACGGACGTAGTCGCCCTGGCGGTGGTGGTCGCGCGGGATTTGCTCGCGCGCGGGCAGGAGGCCCTCGGCGCGCTCGAGCTTGACGATGACGTTGCCGCGGTCGACCTGCTGGACGACGCCGCGCACCAGCTGCCCGGCCTTGCTCGAGTACTCGTTGAAGACACGCTCGCGCTCAGCCTCGCGCACGCGCTGGATCAGCACCTGCTTCGCGGCCTGGATGGCGTTCCGGCCGAAGTCCTCGACCTGGAGCGGGAACTTGATCTGCCCGCCCACCTCGGCGTCGGGATGGGTCTCCTTCGCCTTTTCGAGCGTGGCCTGGAGCGCGGGATCCTCGGCGGTCTCGACCACGTCCATGACGCGCGCCATCTCGATCTTGCCCGAGACGTTGTCGAAGTGGACTTCGATCAGGGCGGTGGCGCCGAACTTCTTCTTGCCTGCGCTGATGAGCCCGGCTTCCAGGGTCTCGACCAGCACGGCGCGCTCGACGTTCTTCTCGCGGGTGATGGCGCCGAGCGCCTCGAGGATTTCCGTGTTCATTCCGTCTCCTTCTTCCTGCCGTTCGCGGCCCGCAAGAGTTCCCACGGATCAACCACCAGGTGCGCCTTCTGGATCGCCAGGATCGGGGCCGACCACTGTCCGCCCTCATCCAGGTCGATCGTCACGGTTTCGCCGTCGCTGGCGGCGAGACGCCCTTCGACGCGGCGCCGGCCCTCGATCTTCTCGTGCGTCTGCACGAAGACGCGCGAGCCCACGTACCGCACGAAATGCTGCGCCGTGCGCAGGCGCCGCTCGATGCCGGGCGAGCTGACCTCGAGCACGAACCGGTGCGGCACGGTCTGGTTCATCTCGAGCGCGTCGTCGAGCCGGCGCGAGATCAGGGTGCAGTCCTCGACCGACACGGCGCCGAGCCCCTCCGCCCGATCGATGTACACCCGGAGCGTCCAACGCCCGGACTGCACGAACTCGACGTCCACCAGGTCGAATCCGAGGTCCTCGACCACCGGCGTCGCAATTTCGAGGACTTCGTGACGCACGTCCATGATCGGGCTCCAGGGGGGCCGGCCGCTCCCGGACCGGACCCAGGGCCGGACAACTCCGGGGTCGGATGCTCGATGGACGACGCAGGGAGCCGTGGGAGGGCCCGCGGGGAGGGCCTTGAAAAGGAAAGAGTGGCCGGACCGCGCCACTCACGTCGTCAAGCTACTCCTCGGGCAGGCTTCCCGCAAGGGCAGAATTAGCGGGCGGGGGGGCCTTCCCACTCGCTCGTGAATACGTATTGGAGGACCGTCCGCCCCACCTGGCCGAGGCTGTTGGGCGAGACCTGGCTCAGGTCGTCCCCGGTGGTGTGCCAGGCCGGGTAATCGAAGTCGATGACGTCGATCCCGGGAATCCCGGCCTCGAGAAACGGTACGTGGTCATCGTAGACGTTGTGCCGCACCTCGGGGATGAACGCCGGGGCTTGGGCGCTCCTGGCTCCCGCCCACAGGCGCTCGACCAGGTTCTTGGCGGCCTGCATGGAATTCGCCTCGTAGTAGAGGTCGAGATCCTTGTCCCCCACCATGTCGAGCACGATGGCAAGCGAGGGGCGCGGATGCTCGAGCGCCTTCACGTAGTAGCGCGAACCCCGGCAGTACCCGTTGACGTCGCCGCCCTTCCCCAGGTCCTCGCCGTCGAAGAACACGAGTTCGACGCCGACCGGCGGCGGCTCGCTCCGGAACACGCGCGCGAGCTCGAGCAGCACCGCCACCCCGGATCCCCCATCGTTCGCGCCCGGCACGGGCAGGTGGCGCTTTGCGGTGTCGGGATCCTGGTCGGCAAACGGACGCGAATCCCAGTGCGCGCCGAGGACGATCCACGCCCCGCCCGCGGGTCCGAAGCGCGCGCGCACGTTGGTGAAGCGGTAGGGCTTGCCGAACACAGTGTCCGGGAATTCCTGCAAGACCGGCGCGCCGCCGGCCTCCTTCAGCTTGGCCGCGATCCAGTCCCGGCACTGGTCGTGCGCCCTGGTCCCGGGAACCCGCGGGCCGAATGCGACCTGCGCCTTCAGGTCCTCGAACGCCCGCGCCTCGTCGAACGCCGGCGCTCTGCGATCCGTGCAGCCCGAGACGAGCACCGCCGACAGCGCAACGGCAAGGGCCAACGTCACGGCATCAGAAGCGGAACGTCGCCGCAGCCTCGAGCCGGATCGAGCGCTGCTTCCTGGGCTTGCCGTCGACGTTACGCAGCTGCAGGTCGCGTGACTGCGTGAAGCCGAGGCCGATCGTGCCGTTGATATAGCTGGAGAAGGCATAGGTCCCACTCGAGTTAAGGTCGATGCGGTCGTTGTTGGTCTTCGAGGAGGCGCCGCCGAACGCCTGGGTCGCGCCGGTCCGCTTGTTGAACGCACCGTCGGCCTGGAGCGTCAGGCTCGACTTGAGGCCCTTGCCGCCTAAGATCGGGACCTTCTGGCCGGGCAGGTAGGTGCGGCTGATGCTGGTGCGGATCGTGCTCGAGCCCTCCTTGCGGGTGGCGCGCCGGGTCGAGAAGTCCTCACGCGAGGACGACGTACGGTCCACCGAGAGTTGGACCACGGCCTGGCCCTTTGACGTCCCCTGGAGCGAGAACAGCGGGGAGAAGTTCTGGGAGCGCGTCTTGGAAGTCGGGTTCGCCAGGTCGACCCCCTCACGCGTGTCCGTGCGCGTGAAGCGCGAGCGCGCGCCGAGCTGCGGGAACACGCGGCCGAGGCGCATCATTTTTTCCACGCTGCCCCAGTCGACGTCAAGGTCCGGGAACGTCAGGTTGGCGGAGTTCGAGACTTGCGAGTTGTAGACACGGTTGGTGTTGGTGTAGGTCGTCCGCACGCGCATGTTGCTGCGGCCGATGAGCGAGATCTGGGTCGAGGCGTCCCCCGAGTAGGTGCGCTGCGCGTTGTCGGTGGCCTGGGGGCCGCGGAACACGGACTGCACCTCCTCGCCGCTCCATTGGGTATCGGCGCTGCGCACGAGGCCCAGGCGATACGGGATCGATGGCGATCCGAAGTAGCGCGACAATCCGGTGGTGCGGCTGAACGTGGTGCGCACACTGACGGTTCCGAGCTTCGCCAGCAGGCGCCCGACGGGCAGCGAGAAGCCGCTGCCGCGCGGCCGCGCGACGGCGGTCGAGTCGCGCCGCGAAGTATCGGTCACGGCCGGGCGCGCCGGCGGCGGCGGCCTGGGCACGCCGACGAAGCGCGCGAACGGGATCTCGAACGAGAGTCCGGCGTTCGACGAGTTCTGGAACTGTCCCAGCTTGAGGTTGGGCGACAGGTCCGGCGTGCGGAGGTCGGTGTAGGAGGACGAAAAGTCGATGTTCGGGTTGAAGAACTTCGTCAGCTTGAAGCCGAATCGCCCGTCGATCCGCTGCGTGAAATTCGTCTGTCGTCCGATGTTGAGCCCCAGGATGCGCGCCGGCTCGAGCGTCGGGATGTAGGCGTTGCGAGTCGAGCTGATGCTGTAGCTGCCGAAAGGCAGGGGCCGCCACGACGCCGCGAGTTGGTAGAGCGCGGTCTTGCGATAGATGTCGTTCTGCAGTGAATAGTCGCCCACTGCGTCCCCCAGGTCGCGCTTGTAGAGGAAGGAGCGCTGCGTCGACTGCGAGAACGAGATCGAGGCCGTGGTCGGGAGGATGAGCAGCTTCTGGGGGCCCGAGCGCGTCTTGAGCAGCGGCAGCGGGATCTTGAGCCACTCCGAGGGCGCGAGCGAATAGCTCCCCCCGCCGGCCATCGTGCGCGAGGAATCGATCGAGGTCGGCGAATGCCCGACGCGGTCGGAGAACGTGAAGCTGAGCGACAGGCGCCCCAGCGTGTTCCGCAGGATCGGATTGCGGTCGCCGGTCTTGCTGAACGAGACCGCGAACCCGCGATCGACGCCCATCGTCCGCTCGGCGAGCCGGTCCTCCCTGCCGAGCACGATGTCCGTGCCGGTGAACAGGCGCGGCGTGCTGGTCGACTTCTGGTAGTTGAACGAGACCGGGATCTGGATGCCGCTCGAGGCGAAGAAGCGGTGCGGCGCGAACGAGCCCGAGAGCGAGAAGCGCCCCGAGGTGATGTCGCTGCCGCGCAGCTGCCCGAGGCGCTGGAAGTTCTCGTCGGTCTTGTCGTAGTTGGTCGTCAGCGTGAGCAGGTCGGCGATCTTGGTGTAGACCGTCAGTCGGTTCGCGACGCCGGGCGAGCGGTCGACGTCGAGCGCGCGCAGGTCGTCGATCCAGATCTGGCCGGACATCGCGTTCGCCACCCGGTAGGAGATCGAGCTGTCGGGCAGCGCGCGGTCGCTGTAGATGCCGAGCGAGAACTGCTGGACGCGCGTGAATGTCGGCGATCCCACGACCACGAAGCGCTCCTCGCCGCGATCCACGGTGTCGCTCACGGCCGAGGACGGGCGGTCGAACTTGACGTCGGTGAAGTCGGTCAGGTCGAGGATCACGCTGTTCCACGGCGTCGGTCGGAACGGCGCCGACGCGGCGCCCCGGATCGGGCGCGAATACTCGTAGTAGTTGCGATCATCGTACCCGAGTCGCACGAAATAGCGCGCCGAGTCCTGGTCCGAGAAGCCGAACAGCGCAGTGTAGAACCCCAGCCGGCCGTAGCGCGTGTAGTCCTCGGGCTGGGTCTCGGTCTTGAAGATGATCGCCGTGGAGCCCAGGGGGAGGCGCGTCACCTCGAGCGCCAGTGCCTGCTCGCGCTGGGTCTGCGTGCTGGCGCCGCGCGACTGGGTCTCGACCTCGAACGGCGGCGTGTAGACGTTGCGGTCCTCCTGGTTGTTGACATTGCGCGCCACGATGCTGCCGTTGGCCGCGCGCACGACCGAGTCCTGGGTCGCGATCCGCCAGCGATTGCCCACCACGTCGATGGCGGCGATTTCGATCAGCGGCTGCCGCCCGGGCAGGTCGGCGTTGGTCTTCGCCGTCGTCTCATTCCCCTTGAATGAGGTGATGCCCTCGAGCCAGACGCGCATGTGCTTGACGTTCGACAGGCTGCCCGCGTTCACGATCTGGCGGACCGCGGGGTCGCTCTCGTCGAGCGGGATGCGGTAGCGCCGCCAGCCGTTGTTCGGCGCCACCGGCGTGCCGCCGTCGGTGCTGGTCGTCGATTCGGCTTCCGCGATCACGAAGCGCCGCAGCGCGAGCTGGTCGCCGATCGGCACGATGTAGGACACATAGGAGTTCGTGGTCTCGAGCAGCTGGTTGTTGTTGAGGTCCTCGGTATAGACCCGGGACACGTTTTCGGCCGTGTTCTTGCTGGCCTCGGTCAGCGTCGGGAGGATGTAGACGAAGGGATTGACCCGCACCGTGGTATTGGAGTTGTCGGAGAAGCTGATCTCCTCGCCCTGCTCGTTGAGCGCCTTGTGGTAGTTGTCGCCGTGCAGGTCA
>JBKJOC010000477.1:0-5336 GCA_046595725.1 Candidatus Eiseniibacteriota bacterium | reverse complement strand
GACGAGGCGATGGAACACCGGCGTCACGAGCTCGGGGCGCTTCATCCAGTAGGTCGCCGAGAACGTCTGAGCGCCGAAATTTCGACCGCAGGTGTCGCATCGCCAACGCTGGACCTGGTGGGGCGGGGACTGGCGACTGTAGAAGCCGATCTTCTTGAAACGCCAGAACCGCTTGTTGCCGCGGTGGAAGGGGCAGTCGGAGTTCGGACAGAACGGGGGCGCCGAGACGAAGGGCGCGAGGTTCATGCCCTCCGCTTGTGCAAGCCCGGTGCCAGACGCAATCATCCGGGCACAAGGGAAACCCTCCCACCTTGGAAGGCAGAAGGGTTCGAAAGTTCATTCGCGCGCGCCGGTCGAGGCGCGAGCTGCTTCTAGAGCGCGGAACCGATGGTTCCGTAGAACCCGGACACCTTGGCGCCGAGCACCTTGAGCGCGGCGATCGAGGCAATGGCGACCAGTGAAGCGAGCAACGCGTATTCCACCAAGTCCTGTCCCGACTCGTCCTTCAGGAACTCCCGCAACGTACGCATGACATCCTCCTTGAGTTCACTCGCTCCACGTGGAGCGCGATCTGGCGACGCCCCCTAGGGAGAGCAAAGCCCATGCCGCCGCGCGGATAGCGCCCAGAGGCGCGCGCAGCGCTGCAAAACGCACGCCCGACCGGCCCTGTGCAAGGTCCGATCGGGCGATGTGAGAATTCAGAAGCTCGTGGCGCGCGGGAGCCTGGGGTGCGCCCTGGCCACGCCGTGCTGCCCGCACGGCCGCACGCTGCAACCTGCGTCAGGTTGGGAGCGCCGACGACACGGGCGAGAACCAACCGGGTCATGGTGGTGCCCGGGACTTCGCGGGATCAACCCTCGGATGCGATCTCGAAACGGCTCGTCACCACGACACCCGGCGAAAGGGTGGCATGGACCGAACAATACTTCGTGTCCGAGAGTCGGATCGCCTCCTCGATCGCCTTTGGGCTGAGGCCCTTGCCCGTGAAGCGGTGGACGAGCTCGATCGCGGTGAAGGCGCGCGGGTGGTCGTCCTTCCGCTGACCGTTGAGCTCGATCGCGTAGGCGGTCACGTGCTGGCGCTTCTTGCGCAGGATCGCGATCACGTCCATACCGGCGCAGCCGCCGAGCGCGGCCAGCAGCACCTCGGTCGGATTCGGCGCGACCGCATCCTTGCCGCTGTCCACTAGGATCGTCCGGCCAAGATCGTTCGAGGCGCGGAAGCGCAGGCCGTCTCCCTCGATGGTCTCGAGGTCAAGCCGCGCGCGGGTGGGCACCATGGGTATCCTCCTTTCGGTGGAGGCCGAGACTATCATGCGCCTCTGCTAGACTGGCGCCCGTGCCGCTTCTCTCCGTGCTCCTGCCGGCGCGCGACGCCGCGCCCTGGATCGACGCCTCGCTGCGGTCGCTCACCCGCCAGACGATGCGCGACCTCGAGATCATTGCAGTGGATGATGGTTCCGTGGACGGCACCGCGGAGCGTTTCGGCCAGGCCGCTGCGCGGGATCCGCGGATTCGGGTGGCGCGCACGGAGCGGCTGGGCCTGCCCGCCGCCCTCG
This sequence comes from Candidatus Eiseniibacteriota bacterium, assembly GCA_046595725.1. Lineage (GTDB taxonomy): Bacteria > Eisenbacteria > RBG-16-71-46 > RBG-16-71-46 > DASYSL01 > JANPEF01. Next base: position 3,778 of record JBKJOC010000477.1, on the reverse strand, counting down.
AGACCGCGCGCGGACTTGCCCGCGGCGTGTTCATAGCGCGCCACGACGCCGACGACCTCTCCCACCGGCGCCGCTTCGAGATCCAACTCGCTCACCTCGCGCGGCGCCCCGATGTCGGCGTGGCCGGCTGCCGGGTGCGCCTCTTCCCGTCCGCGTTCCTCAAGGACGGCATGCGGCGCTGGGCCGCCTGGCACAACGCCCTGCTCACGCACGAGTCCATGGCGCGCGACGTCTACGTCGACAGCCCCCTGGCGCACGGCACCGCGCTGTTCCGCGCCGAGGCGATCGCGCGCGTGGGCGGGTGGCAGGAACGCGGGTGGCCGGAAGACCTGGATCTCTGGGTGCGCATGCTCGAGGCGGGCGTCTTGCTCTCGAAGTCGCCGGAGCGGCTCTACGCCTGGCGGCAGCATCGGGGCAGCGCGACGCGCGTCGATCCGCGCTATGCTCCCGAGCGCTTCCGCGCGCTCAAGCTCGATGCGCTCGCGCGCGGGTTCCTGCGCGGGCGCGCGCGCGTCACCCTGGCCGGAGTGGGCACCAGCGTCGCCGGGTGGGCCGAGTCGCTCGGCCATGCCGGGCTCGAGGTTGACGTGGTCGAATCGCCTCATCCCACGCGCACGACGATCGAGCGGCTCAAGGCACCGATCGTGCTCGTATTCGGGGCCATGCCCGCGCGTGAGCGCTGGCGCGCGGCGCTCCATGCCCATGGCCTGTCCGAAGGCTCGGAGTTCGCTTTCGTCGCCTGAACTGACCCCAAAAAGGAGCGCCCTGTGTTCATCGGTCATGCCGCCGCCGGATTCGCCGCCAAGCGCCTGGCCCCGAGCGCTTCATTGGCGTGGCTCCTCGCCGCGCCCTGGCTGCTCGATTTCCTGTGGCCGGTGTTTCTCCTGCTCAGGGTCGAATCGGTGCGCGCGCGGGAAACGGCGGCGCCGTTCCTCCGCTTCGAGTTCCTTTCGTATCCCTGGTCCCACAGCCTGCTGATGGCGATCGTGTGGTCGCTGCTCTTGGGCGGCATCTACCGCCTGGCGACCCGGGACGGACGCGGCGCATGGGTGGTCGGTCTGCTGGTCCTGAGCCACTGGGTGCTCGATCTCGCGGTCCACGTCCCCGACCTGCCGCTCGCGCCGGGACTGCCGGAGCGGGTTGGCCTGGGACTCTGGCGGATGCCGGCGATCACGATGGGGATCGAAGGCCTGATGTTCATCGCCGGCCTGGCAGTCTACGTGGCGTGCACACGCACGCGCGATCGCTGGGGGGACCTGCTGCTGGCGGGCCTGGTCGCGGTGCTGCTGGCGATCTACTGGTTCAGCCTCTCGGGATCACCGCCGCCTTCGACCAACGCGGTCGCGCTCTCGATGCTGGTCCTCGGAGCGGTCGTCGTGCCCTGGGCGTGGTGGATTGACCGGCATCGGGAGCCGCGGCCACCCGGCAACCCGGATCAGTCGCGCATGCTGTAGATCTTGTACACGCCCTTCCTCTCGGCCACGGTGCGCAGGTCGTCGATGCGCACCTCCCGGCCGCCCGCTTCGCGCGCGACGATCGTGAGTCCGCGATGCAGGCGAAAGTTCCGGTAGCGCTCGGCCGGCCCGGCTCGCTCGATCCGGACGAGCGTGAGCGCGCGCCCCTGCCAGTCGCCGAGGAGCCGGGACACGCCGCCCAGGTTCCTGCGCTCGAGGAAGTACCACCCGTCATTCGCGGTCGCCCCCGTGACGGGGCGGCCCTGCGGAAACTCGGGCCAGAGGATGGCGGCGAATTCGTCGTGCGTCAGGCACAGGCCCGAAAGCCGCTTGCGATCCCCTTTCGCGGCGGCGAGCAAGATGGTGCGCGCCAGCGCGTCGAGGCTCGGTGAACCACCCTTGAAGCGCTGAGCGACGTCGCCCGCTGCCCGCCGCCCGGTGCGCACGGCGCCCGAATCGGGATCGACCGGCGCGACATACCCCGGCTCACCCGTGAGCACGGATCGCGGCGTTGCCGCCGGCGCCACCCCCGGAACAGGCAAGAACAGGAGCAGCAAAGCGATCAAGGGCATCACGGTGCGCCTCACAGGTCCCATCCCAGCGACAGCGCGAACGCTCGGGTGCCGTCGCGTGTCACGACCACGCGGTCGCCCTGCTTCTGTACCTCGCCCTGGTTCGACAGGTTCTTCCCCGCGAACTTGAGCCGCCAGTTCGGGCGCGGCACCCAGTTGACGACGGCGTCGAGCGTCGTCGTCGGCTGCTCGTAGATGTCCTGCGACACCGGCTGGATGCCGAGCGCATAGAGCCGGCGGCCCACCGCCGCCACCAGGATGGTGGCGTCGATGCGGCCGGGTTCCGCGTAGCCGATCCCGATGTTCGCGAGGTAATTCGACTGCCCCTGGAGGGGGTGCTCCGGGCTGGTCGTGAGAGTCGACTGGCGCTCGAGCGTGATCTTCGAGGCGATGAGCGATCCGTTCACGGTGGCGAAGAATCGGTCCAGACGTGAATCGATGCGTCCGAGCGAGGCGCGGGCCTCGAGTTCGAGCCCATAGTTGCGGCCGCGGTCGGAATTGCGCGGCTGCAGCAGGCGATCCGAGCCGCCGGTGACGATCTGCTTCTCGATCGGATGGGTGAAGCTCTTGTAGAAGCCGCCGAGCGCGAACACTTCGTTCATGCCGGGATAGTTCTCGTAGCGCAGGTCGTAATTCCAGATCGACGCGCGCTCGAGGTCGGGATTGCCGACGTCCTGGTAGCCGCTGAAGAAGTTGAGCGTGCGCCCGGGGGTGAGCTCGCGCAGGTCGGGGCGCGACAGCGTGCGCGCCGCGGCGAGGCGCAGGTTGCTGCGCTCGTCGAGCGTGTAGACCAGGTTCGCGGTCGGCAGGATGTCCCAGTCGTCCAGGACCGCCTGCGCGACCGTCTCGCTGGTGAAGAGGTTGTACGTGGTCGCGCGCTGGGTTCCATGCTCGATGCGCGCGCCCACGATCGCCCGCAGCGCGGCGGTCGCCGGGACGTCTGCGCTGACGAACGCCGCGTCAGTGCCCTGGCGAGCACGATAGCTGTCCTCGGGCTGCGTGGTCTCCGTCACGTAGGCGCGTGGGAAGCCGCCCGAGGTCCACTCGCTGTCCTTGAACAGCGACTCGGCGGGCGCCGTCGGGTCGATGTCGAAGGCGTTATTGCCGAAATCGAAGCGCCGGTACGTCGAGTTGCGCAGCTTGCGCTGCAGGTTGCCGCCGACTTCGAACTTCGCCTCCCGCCCAACGAGCAACGCGATGCGCGTGGGCAGCGTGAACTTCGCGTTCAGGCCCTTGCCGTCGTCTCTCAGGTCGCCCCAGTCGCGCGACGCGCGATAGAAGTAGAGGGGCTCGAACGGCGCTCCGTTCTCGTCGATGCTCTGGCGGTAGGTCGCCTCGCGGCGGTCCGGCTCCTTGCGCGTCGCGCTGGTCAGGTTCGCCGTCCAGGCCAGCCGGGCGTGATGAAACTCGGGGAACTCGTGGCGGCCGTCGAGGGCGAGCGAGGAGATCACGCGCTCGAGATAACGCAGGCGCGAGACCTCGAAGTTGCTCGACTGGCTGGTGTTGACGCCGAAATAGCTGCGGGTCTCGTCCTCCGCACTCCTCGCCTGCGTACCCTTGAGCGTGATCGTGCCGGACTGGCTGATCCGATAGGACAGTCCGGCCAGCATCGAGAACAGCGCCGATCGTGTAAAGGTGCGGCTCGAGTAGTCGTACTGCAGGCCGTCCGCCGAGCCCTCGTAGAGCTTCTCGCGGCCGTCGACCCGGCTGTCGCCGTGGCTGGCGCCCACGCTGGCGACGACGCCGAACGTC
>JBKJOC010000466.1:0-6244 GCA_046595725.1 Candidatus Eiseniibacteriota bacterium | reverse complement strand
TCGATCCACTGGGATGGCCGCGATGCATCCGGAGTACGAGTGCGGCCCGGAACCTATTTCGCGAAGGTGGAGGCGGGCGGGCACAAACTCGTCAGCCGTGTGACGATCACCCGCTAGAACTAGGATTGCATTGCGCGCCAAACAGGAACAAACACTAACAACTATTGACAGATAGGACCAGACGGTCGATCCTTGGCGACTCAAGGAGGGCCCCGCCCATGACCGCGACTACGTCCCCATCCGTCGCCGCCGAGCCGCGCAGCTCGGGATTCGGCGCGTTTCTCGCTCAAATGCTGAGCGACCGCGAGCGTTACTTCACCGAGGTCGTGGCCGGCGAGGGGCTGGCCACCAAGCTCTGGTACTCCACCTGGACGCTGATTTCATTGTGCGCCCTGTACGGCGCGGCCGCGGGCGCGTATGCGAGCGCGGCCCAGGCGCTCGCATCCGCAATCAAGCTCCCGCTGCTGTTCCTGGGAACGGTGGGAATCGGCTTTCCCGGCTTCTTCATCGTCCAGGTGTTGCTCGGCTCGCGGCTCAGGTTCCCGCAGGTGCTGGCGCTCGTCCTGGGCTCGCTCGCGCTCAGCGCGGTGCTGTTGGCCGCGGTGATCCCCGTCACCGTGTTCTTCCTCTTCACCGGCGCCAACTACTACTTCTTGACGCTGCTGCACGTCGTGATCGTCCTGGCGGCGGGGCTGGTCGGCATGGCCGCGCTGCACGAAGGCCTGGCGTTCGCCTGCGAGCAGCGCGGCGTCTACCCGAAGAAGGCGATGGCGATCATGAAGGTCTGGGCCGTCCTGTTCGCCTTTGTCGGCATCCAGATGGCGTGGAACCTGCAACCGTTCGTGGGAGATCGCGGCGAGCCGTTCCGGCTCTTTCGCCACAACGAGGGGAACTTCTACACCGCGCTCGTCTACTCCCTTCAGCAGCTGGCGCGGGGGGAGGACAAGCGCAGCAGCGTGGGCGCCCGGCCGGATCCCTCGGTCGCGAGCACCCTGCTCGAGTCGGCCGGGCTTCGCGCCCCGGACAGCCTCTACACGACGCGCCCATGAGCGACCCCTGCCCGACTCCGGCTCACGAGATCCTCACGCTCGAGGAGGTCGCCCACTACCTCCGGGTCAAGCCCCAGACGATCTACAAGTGGGCGCAGGAGGGGCGGATTCCCGCGGCCAAGCTGTCGAAGGAATGGCGGTTTCGCCGGAGCGTCATCGACCGCTGGCTCGACGACCAGATGCTCGGCGAGGCAAGCGGATTCGCCCACCTGCGCAATGGCGGTCGCGAGCCCTGAAGGCGGCAATGGCCGGTCTCCTGTCCCCGCCGGCTCCCCCATGGTAGGTTCCCCTCCTGCAATCCGGAACTTCAGTGGGCCTGGGCGCGCGCGCGCCGGCGCAGCAAACAGACGACGGGGGAACACGATCTCATGCAAGACCGCTCGCACTCGGCCCGGGTCAAGCTTTGCCTGATTGCGGTCGCGCTCGTCCTCGTCGGATGCGCGCGCATCGGCCGACTCTCCTTCGTCAATCCCGCCTCCCCGGTCCTTCCCGAAGACATCTCGACGGCGCGCGACTCCGCGCGTGAGCATCGCGGCGAGCGCGCCGAAACCGGAGGCCCGAGCGGAGCCGGGCCGTCGATCCGTCCGATCGCCCCGCTGCGCGCCATGTTCGCGGACACGTTGCTCGGCTTTCGGCCCGGCACCGCGGACTCGGCGCGCCGCTACCTCGGCCGCCTGCGGCGCGGGTTCGTCGCCGACACGCTCGACTTCATCCTGATGGGCGACAACCGCCCCGCCTATCGCTCGACGCGCCTGCGGAAGGAAATGATCGCCATGCGCGGGATCCTTTCCCTCAATCCCCTCAAGTGGGTCAAGGGCCTGATCAACCTCCCCCTGTTCGTGATCAAGGGCATGGTGCCCGATCTCGCGATCCTGCGCGACATCCCTGCCCTGCTCACGAAGAAACCGACCTATGGGCGTGAACAGCAGGTGATCAACGCCATCATGGCGCGCGCCGATTCGCTCGAGGCGAGTGGTCATCAACTCTCGCTCATCATCAACAGCGGGGACCTGGTCAAGGACGGACGCCGGCCACAGCACTGGACGCGCTTTCTCGAACTCACCCGGCCGCTGTACGAGAGGATCCCCTACTTCGCAATCGCCGGAAATCACGAGCGCACCGACGACTCGCTCGGAATCGCGAACTGGCGCACCGCGCTCGGGCTGCCGATCACGGGCAACCTGCTTCATTACTGCTTCGATTCGGCGGATGGCTGGGTGCGCTTCATCGCCATGGACTCGAACCCGATGACGGACGAGGCGCAGCTGTGGTCGCGTGAGGACCAGGTGGCGGCAACCAACGAACAGTTCAACTGGATGATCGCCCGGCTCAAGGAGCATAACGGGCCGGCCTTCGTGATGATGCACCACCCGCCGTTCTCCTCCGGCGTCCACCGCATGCAATGGCAGGCCGACAGCGTGCTCTATAACCGGCGCGAGACCATGGTCAAGGCGCTGCGGGAAGCCGGCCTGGCGGTGCTGGCGTCGAGCCATGAGCACAACTACCAGCGGGCGCTCCTGACCTCCGGGGACGCCGTGCTGGTCTGCATCGTCTCCGGAGGTGGTGGGAGCCCGGTCCACCTGGGCGCGACCAGCGCGGAAGCGAGCCGCATCTTCTCGCTCTACCAGGTGCCTGGGGGCGAGTTCAAGCCCGAGAACGTGGTTGCCGCAGCGGTCTACCACTACGTCCATATGCGCCTGTGGTACGGCGGCGGCGAGTTCTACACCTATGCGGTGGACCGGAACAACAAGGACCAGCTGATCGACCACGTGGAGATCGACCTCAAGCGCTTCGGCACGCCTGAGATCGACCAGGACAAGATGCCGATTCCCCCGACGGAGGGTCCGAAACAGCCGGTCGAGTCCAAGCTCCCCAACCCGATGACCGCGCCGCCCGACACGACCAAGGGGGTCAGGCCGGTGGTCAAGCCGTCCTCGAAGCAGACCACGGTGCGGCCCAGACAGCGGGCTCGGGCCCCGGCCAAGGCGCCGCCCCGGAAGACGGCCGCTCCCACGCGGCCGGACTCGACGAGAACCCGCTAGGGTTCCCGCCCGGGCTCATACCTCGATCTTGTAGATCTCGCGCCGGCCGTGTTCGACCAGGTCGTGATAGCCCTTCATGATCTCCTCGAACTGCTTCGTCGCCTCCGGGTCCTGGCCCTGGACCTGCGCCGAGAACATCTCCTCGAAAGCCTGGAGGCTCTCCACCTCCATCTCGGAGATGACCGTCCAATAACGCTCGGCCACGAGGTCGGTCATGATCCGCATCGGCGGCATGCCCACCTTCGGACCCAACTTGTTCATCGCGAGAAATTTCTCGACCAGCGGCCGAACCTTTCCCGGCTTGCAATACATGATCTCGCGGACGAGCAGCATGGCGTTCTCCTCAATTGCACTTGGGTTGCGCTGGACTCAGCGGTAGTGGTTCTTGACCTTCCCCCAGCTGGTCGACACGGCCGGCGTTGCGCAGTACGCGGTCGGCGCGGGCCCGATGCGGGTGGCGTGCGAGTTGGTCTGCGTGCAGTTGTCCGGGAACAGGTCGCAGCCCTTGCCCGTGCCCGAGTAGCTGGCCGAGAAGGTGCTCACGCTGTTGAAGGTGTCCCCCGTGCGATTGCCGTTGGACTCGAGCATGAAGGTATAAATGCAGTTGGGGAACAGCTCGCCGCTGCCGCTGCAACTCTGCTGGAACGTGTCCGCGGTGATCGACCCGGTGCAGGTGAACGTCGTGTCCTGCTCGAATTTCGTGCCCGCGCAAAGCGTGTCGAGCGTGGTCGAAGTGCTCTGGAACGCCCCGATGCAAGTGTAGAGGGTGTCGACCACGGACCAGATGCCGGCCCATTCGGGCGGGATCGTGATCGAGCCGCCCAGGAGGGTTGGGGCGTGATGACGGGAGGCGAACGGATTGGCGGCCGCGCTTCCGGCCGAATACATCAGGACGAAGAGAACGAGGGCAAGGCGCTTCATGGTCTGGCTCCGAATATTCTGGGTGGAAGAGGCGAGGACCATCGAAGACCTCTTCCGCACGAGGCTCGGGGGAGGCGTGGCGGGGAGGGGGACGACACGCATGCTACGCCTGCGGCGTGGCCGGCGATAGGGGTTCGATGAGATCGTCGAATCCGCTAGTTCGCGGATCCCCCGGCGCGCTGCGCGAAGCGCTCGAGCAGCCTCCGCTCCACCGCCGGCAGCGTGTGGATCTCCTCCCAGACCGCGATCTTCGGCCGGTAGGTGTAGCCCGGCGCGGAACGCTGCTTGATCCGCGCGCGCACGGGCGCCCACGCGCGCTCCGCGGCTGCAGCATTCCCCGCCTGCATCTCGATGCCGCCCTCGACGATCACGGCCAGGTCGCTCCAGGGCCCCCACGCGATCGCCTGCCGCACGTGTGCGCGGGCGGCGGCCGCATCGCCCAGGGCGAGCGCGGCCCAGCCGCGGAGCGCCGCGGAGGCCGGATTCTGCTCGTCGATCAGCCGCGCCTCGTCGAGCTGCCGGATCGCATCCTGCGTCCGTCCCGCCAGCAGGAGGTCGCGCGCGAACTCGTTGCGCAGTTCGGCCACGCCGGTCCGCTCCCGCACGGCGACGTCGTAGACCTTGAACGCCTCGTCCGCCTGTCCCGCAAGCGCGAGCGCGGCGGCGCGGCCGCGCATGCCGTCCGGGTTGTCCGACTGGTAGGCGAGCACCGAGTCGAGCGCGACGAGAGCGACCGCGGGTTCGCCGAGATTCCAGGCGTACTGGCCGAGCAGGACATCGACCTGGTAGCGGTCCCCTGGGCGCACCGCCGCCCTCGATGCGGCCAGCTCCGCGCGCGCGGCAGCGAGGTCGCCCGAGCGGTGCCAGCGCGCGCCGGCAAGGGCCAGCCGCGCCGGTCCGCTCCCTTGGTGAATCGCCACCGCGCGCGTCGCCACCGACTCGGCCTGCGCGACCCACCCGCCGAGCACCAGCGCGTTGGCGTAGGCAACCAGCGCCGTCTCATCGTCCGGCGCGGCCGACAGCGCCTTGACGAAGAGCGGCAGCGCCTTCGCCACCTCGCCGCGCTGCACGCGGTCGTCGCCGCCGGCCGCGTACGCCACCGGATAGGAGCCCGTGACGTCCGTGCGCTCGAGGATGGCGCGCACGCCCCGCTCGAGGTCCGGGTCCATCGCCTCAAGGCGCTCGCGCACGACCTCACGCGGGTCGTAGGTGTCGCGGCGCGGCGAAACCAGCGCGTTCGCGCCCTCGGCAAAGTACTCGTGGACGCTCCCGCCCGCGTAGCGCGACAGGAAGCTGTCGTGCGTCACGTCGTCGCGCTCCTTGGCGCGGCGGTAGAGGTCCTGGATTGCGCGCACGTCGGCCGCGGGCAGGATGGCGTGTACCTGGTGGGTGAGCTCGTGGGTGACGGTGTTGTAGCGGTCGAACACCGTGCGCTCCACGTCCTCGAGCCCGGTCACGGTATGGAAGCCGCCCGCGCCACGCACGTCGTCCCACAGGCGCGAGTCATACGAGATGCGCTGGTCGCGCAGCGTCTCGAGGTCCGGACATTCGCCGAGCAGCATGTAGAGCGGCTTGATGTAGAACGTGGCGCCGGACTCGACCAGCACCGGCACGAACGCCTTCCACGGCTCGACCGAGAGCGCGACACGCTTCTGGTGCCGCGCCGTGAGCGACTTCCAGTTGACGATGAAGCGCTCGATGCCGGACACCTCGGGCGTCGCAAGCGCGGCGAAACGCCGCTCGTAGTCGGGGCGGTGAACGTCGACCTCGAAGCGCTGCGACTCGAGCGCCTTGGCGAGCACCGCGTGCGCGCGGCCGTACTCGGGGCAGGTGGCGAGCGCGGCGAAACAGCCGTCGCGCGCCTGGGCGAACCGGCCTTCCTCGAAATCGAGCGAAGCCATCCGCACGCGCGCGTCGACCCACCCGGGGTGAGCCGCGACCATGCGGGTGTATGCCGCCCGCGCGGCCGCGCGGCGGCCGGCGGCAAGCGCGCCGTCGGCGGCCGCCAGCGCGCGGCGGCCGGCGAACGCGCGTGGATAGGCGGCTGCGAGCTGCGTGTAGTTCCTCCGCGCGTAGCCGTTGCCGAGCGTGTAGTGGGACGATTCGTGATAGGGGTTGAGGCGAACGGCCCATTCCGCGGCCGAGATCGCCTCGCCCGTGCGGCCGAGCCGGATCAGCGTGCCAGAGAGCGCGTCGAGCGCCTCCGGCGTGGCGTGCGCGTCGAGCGCGCGC
>JBKJOC010000439.1:0-6158 GCA_046595725.1 Candidatus Eiseniibacteriota bacterium | reverse complement strand
CATCCAGGTGACGCCGTTCTTCTCGACCACGTTGGGCGCCCACAGGTGATGAGCGTCCCACGAGCCGGGGTGCACGGTGAGCACGGTGTCGAGCGGAACCCAGGTCTCGAGGTCGCGCGAGATCGCGTGGCCGAATGTGGTCTGGTTCAGGATCTCGTTGCCGGGGCTGCCGTAGTGCTGAGGCGTGAGGCGGCGCACCCGCGTATAGAAGAGGTGGTACCACTCCCCCTTCCGGATCAGCGAGAAGTCCTTGGCCCGGTACGACGCCGCAGGATAGGGCGCAAGCGGCGCGACGAACTTCGCCCGCGGCGTGGTCCCGGGGTCATACACTCGCTGGGCATGCGCCATCCTCTGCGCGCAGGCGAGCGCAAGCGCGACGAAGACCAGTCCATGGAGGCGCAGCGACGGGCGATTGGGCACGCGATTCGGTCCCATCGGAAATGCCACGAAGATCCATCAAATCTGCGATTCGAACGGCGCTTTTCAGGGCAGAGCGCGCCGCGGGGAGTCTAACGAAATCCCGACCGGGGGGATAGGACAGGTTGGCCGGCGCCCGGAACCGCCTAGCGGGGCGACACTTCGGACCCGGCCTCGCCTCTCTGGACGGAGTCGATCACCTCGGACACGGCGTCGTAATCGAAGCCGCGGCGGGCCAGGGCAGCCGCGCAACGGGCTCGGCGCTCCCGAGGCTCGAGCGCCTGGTGGCGGAGCCAGAGCGGGAGCAGCGCCCGTTCCGCCCGCGCGATCTCCCCGGGCCGGCCCAGGCGGCGCAGCGCGGCGTTGGGATCGCCGCGCTCCGCCTCGTCCACCGTCGATTCGGCATCGAGCTCACCCAGCGCGCGCTCGACGTCCGGGTCGGCCACGCCACGGCGGCGCAGCTCCTGGCGCACCACGCGCATCGCGACCGCGCGCCGCGCCAGCTTCGAGCGCACGAACGCCTTGGCGTACTCGACGTCGTCCACGACGCCGACGCGCGCGAGCCGGTCGAGGGCGATGGCGATCGCCCCCGGCTCGTGCTCGCGCTCGATCAGCTTGCGCTCGAGTTCGCGCCGGGTCTTCCTGGAACGGTCGAGCAGGCGGAGCGCAGCTTCGCGCGCCTTCTCGACCGCGGGGTCAGCGGCGGGACTTCTCGGCACCATTGGCAGCACCGTTGACCGCGGCGACGGCCATCGCCTCCTCGGTCGGCGACACCTCCGCGACCGGCCCGCCGATCCCGAGCCCCTGGCGGAGCTTGGTCTCGAGCTCGGACCGCACGTCGGCGTGCTCCTTGAGGTAGGTGCGCGCGTTTTCGCGGCCCTGGCCGAGGCGCTCATTACCGTAGCTGAACCAGGTGCCGAGCCGCGTGACGTGGCCCTTGTCGATGCCCATGTCGAGCAGCTCGCCCTCGCGCGAGATCCCCTGGTTGTAGAGGATGTCGAACTCGGCCTCGCGGAACGGCGCGGCCACCTTGTTCTTGACCACCTTGACGCGCGTGCGATTTCCGACCACCGCCTCGCCCTCCTTGAGGGAGGCGATGCGGCGGATGTCCATGCGCACCGAGGCGTAGAACTTGAGCGCGCGGCCGCCGGCGGTCGTCTCCGGATTGCCGAACGTCACGCCGATCTGCATGCGGATCTGATTGATGAAGATGACCGTGGTCTTGCTCTTGGAAATCGACCCGGTGAGCTTGCGCAGCGCCTGCGACATGAGCCGCGCCTGCAGGCCCATGTGCGAGTCGCCCATCTCACCCTCGATCTCGGCCCGCGGCACCAGCGCCGCCACCGAGTCGACGACCACGACGTCCACGGCGCCCGACCGCACGAGCTGATCGGCGATCTCGAGCGCCTCTTCACCGGTGTCCGGCTGGGAGACGTGAAGGTCGTCCAGGTTGACGCCCAGCTTCTGCGCGTAGGCGGCGTCGAGCGCGTGCTCGGCGTCGATGAACACGGCGTTGCCGCCCTTCTTCTGCGCGTTCGCGATGATCGTCAGCGCGAGCGTGGTCTTGCCGGAGGACTCGGGACCGTAGATCTCGACCACGCGGCCGCGGGGCACGCCGCCCACGCCGAGCGCCAGGTCGAGACCGATGGAACCGGTCGAGATGACTTCGATGGCGACCGAGCCCTGCGCTCCGCCCAATCGCATGATGGCCCCCTTTCCGAACTGCTTCTCGATCTGCTGGACTGCAAGGTCGAGGGCCTTCGACCGTTCCTTGGCGGATGGCGTCGGATGATTCATGAGGCGCTGTCTCCTTTGTCGGGAGCCGGGATGGGCTCAGGGGACCCGTGGGGCGAGTGCCCCGAAAGCCGCTCTGTGAGCGGCCACGGGAGGCATTGTACACATTTGTGCAGTAGACGCAACCGGGGATTTTCGGATCCCCTGCCACAGCCCCGGGCGACCTTCACCCGAACGGATCCGACATTAGGAGGGGGGAGGGACAGAACCCAGGGCAAAGCGGGCCAGCGGCTCGTACCGCGCCCCGCCCGGATCCAGCGTGCTCTTGACCAGGACCACCTCGCGCACCTCGAAGGCCGCCGCCGGGAATTCCCCCGCCGCGAACCGCGGCCCGATGTCCGGATTGGCGGCGTCGCGCACCCGTCCGAGCGTCAGGTGCGGCGCGAACGGCTTGTCCGCCCGGCCCAGCCCGGCATCCGCCAGCACGCTTTCGAGCTCGAAGGCAAGGGCGGACAGCGCCGTCCCGCCCGTGGAAGCCCCGAGCCAGAGCACGCGGGGCCGGCGATTGTTCGGGAACATGCCCGGCCCCCCGAGCACGACCCGGAACGGCGCGATGCCTTGTGCCACGAGCGCCCCCGCACGTCGCGCGGCCGCGATTCCATCTGCGTCGAGGTCGCCGAGGAAGCGCAGCGTGTAGTGGAGGTTCGCCGTCTTGACCCAACCGACTCCGTCGCCCGGGCGTCTCATCGCGTCGATCGCCTGCGCCACGCGCTCGACCACCGACTCAGGAGGGAACACTCCGGCGAAGGTGCGGGTGGTCTCCACGGTCAGCCCCCCGCCAGGGGCGGCGTGAACATCGCGCCCGGCGATGATTCCGGAAGGCCCAGCAGCCGCCGCCTCAAGATCTCGAGCGCCGCCGTGACCGAGCGTTCGCGCACCTGGGAGCGGTTGCCGAACAACCGCAGGGGGCGATGGTGGACGCCGTCGGGCGTCGAGGCCGCGACGTGGACCGTGCCCACGGGCTTCTCGGGCGTGCCGCCGTCCGGGCCGGCGATCCCGGTGATGCCGATCCCGCACGCCGCCCCGAAACGCCGCGCCACCCCGACCGCCAGCTCGCGCGCGACCGCCTCGCTGACCGCCCCGTGCGTCGCGAGTGTCGCCTCGGCGACCCCGCAGAGCGCGACCTTGGACCCATTCGAATAGCACACCACGCCGCCGTCGAACGCCTTCGAGGCACCCGAAAGCTCGGTGATGCGCCCGCCGAGCAGCCCGCCCGTGCACGACTCCGCGACCGCCAGGCGCAGGCCGCGCTCCACCATCAGGTCCAGCACGACCTGCTCGAGGGATCGATCGTCGGTCGAGTAGACGTACTCCCCCGCGCGCTCGGTCACGATCGCGCGCACCTTGCCGGCGACTTGCGCGCGCGCCATGGCATCGCCCGAAAGCGCGACGCGCACGTCCACTCCGCCGAGCCCGGGCAGGTACGCGACCCACGCGCCGCCGACGAGGCTGGCCAGGTCGTGGAGCCGCTGTTCGAGCACCGACTCGGCGATTCCCACCGTGCGCACGACGGCGTACTCGATGGTCGTGCCGCTCGCGGCGCGGACGAACGGCGCGAGGAAGTCGCGGGCGAGCGCCCGCATCTCCTCGGGCACGCCCGGGAGCAGCACCACGCTGTTCTTGCCAAGGTCGACCAGGATGCCCGGGGCGCTGCCGACGGGATTCGGCCAGGTGGTCGCACCCTCCGGGATGAGAGCCTGCTGCGTGTTGTTCGCGGGCATCTCGCCGCGGCCGACGCGCGCCCAGCGGGCCTTGAGCGCGGCGAGCACGTCCCCGTCGAGGCGCGTGCCCAGGCCGAGCGCAGCGGCGACCGCCGGGACGGTGAGGTCGTCGGGCGTCGGGCCAAGTCCGCCGGTCATGACCACGAGGTCCGCGCGCGTGAACGCCAGCCGCAGCGCCTCGCCGATCGCGCCCGCCTCGTCCGGCACCGCCTGGTGGCCGGCAACGCGGGCGCCCGCGCCCTCAAGCACCCGGGCGAGAAACTGGAAGTTGGTGTCGAGGGTGCGACCGGAGAGGACTTCGTTGCCGATCGACAGGACTTCGCAGGTCATGACTCGATCCTACCCCCCTACACGGCGCTTGTCATGCCGGTGCGTTTCCCGGCAACGTGGGAGCCATGGCCATCGCCACGATCACTCCCGCCACGGGGGAAACGCTCCGCACCTTCGACGCGCTCACCCCCGCGCAGATCGAGGCCCGCCTCGCGCGCGCGGAACAGGCCTTCCGGTCGCACCGCGCCACCACCTTCGCCGAGCGGGCGGACGGGATGAGACGCGCGGCCGCGCTGCTGGACGAGGAGCGCGAGACCTGGGCGCGCCTCATGACGCTCGAGATGGGCAAGCCGATCGCCGCCGCCCGCGGCGAGCTCGAGAAGTGCGCGCTCGCCTGCCGCCACTACGCCGACCACGCCCCGGCGATGCTCGCGGACGAGCCGCTTCCGGGCTCCGGCGCGTTCGTCGCCTACCTGCCGCTCGGTCCGGTGCTCGCGGTCATGCCGTGGAACTTCCCGTTCTGGCAGGTGATCCGCTTCGCCGCCCCCGCGCTCATGGCCGGCAACGTCGCGCTGCTCAAGCACGCGTCGAACGTGCCGCAGTGCGCGCTCGCGCTCGAAACGCTGTTCGAGCGCGCGGGCCTGGGCGGCGCGTTCCAGACCCTGCTCGTCGAATCGGGCGCGGTCGCGGGGCTGATCGAGGATCCGCGCGTCGCCGCGGTCACGCTGACGGGCAGCGCCGGGGCGGGCGCCGCCGTCGCCGCGGTCGCGGGGCGCGCGCTCAAGAAGACGGTGCTCGAGCTCGGCGGCAGCGATCCCTTCGTGGTCATGCCGAGTGCGGACGTGGAGGAGGCGGCGCGGTTCGCGGTCCAGGCGCGAACGATCAACAACGGGCAGTCCTGCATTGCGGCCAAGCGCTTCCTCGTCCACGAGGCGGTGTACGAGCGCTTCACCGCCGCGATGGTCGCCGGGCTGCGCGCTCTGCGCGTGGGCGATCCGATGGACGAGGCGACCGAACTCGGCCCGCTCGCGACCGACTCCGGCCGCTCGACGCTGGCGGCGCAGGTCGAGGCGCTGGTCGGGGCCGGCGCCCGGCTGCTGCTGGGCGGGCACGCGCTCGATCGCCCCGGTTACTTCTACGCCCCGACCGCCCTGTCGGAGATCCCGCGCGCGTCGCCGGGCGCGCGCGAAGAGATCTTCGGCCCGGTCGCGCTGCTCTTCCGCGTGCGTGACCTCGAGGATGCGGTCGCGCAGGCGAACGACTCGCCGTTCGGGCTCGGCTCGAGCGTGTGGACGCGCGACGCGGCCGAGCGCGAGCGCTTCGTGCGTGGGATCGACGCCGGAATGACGTTCGTCAACGGGATGGTCGTGTCGGATCCACGGCGGCCGTTCGGAGGCATCAAGCACTCGGGCCACGGGCGCGAGCTGGGCGCTTCCGGCATCCGCGAGTTCACGAACGCGAAGACCGTGGTGGGCTAGCGCGGGCGCGGGCGCGGGCGCGCTCGCGGGCGCGCTCGCATGCGCGGGCCGCCGGAGGGGCTTGGGTCAGAATTACCGGCAGCGGAGGAGGCCTGCATTTCCGAGAAGTGGTCAGAGTGTACACCCCGTACACTCTGACCATCACCCCGCTCGCGGAGGCCCCCCCGCCCCGAGCGGCAACCGACCAGGCGAGAGCTAGTGCTTCATATCCCCCGGCGCCGGCGGCATCGAAGGCGGCTGCCCCGGAGCCCCCTGGCCCGGCGGCGCCTGTTGGGCGCGCAGTGTCCAGGTGTCGTACTGGACGCCGTCGACCCGCACGACAAACGTGTAGATCCCGAACGCCGGGAACCCGAAGCCGAAATTGAGCAGGATGTTGTTGTGGCCCCCGCCGCGCGCGACCTGGAAGTTGCCCTCGAGCTTGGGCATGATTTCCTTCCCGTCCTCGTCCATGCACATGATCTCGATTCGGTGGTCGCCC
>JBKJOC010000212.1:0-11363 GCA_046595725.1 Candidatus Eiseniibacteriota bacterium | reverse complement strand
CACCTCGCGCTCGACACCGGGCGCGGGCGGCTGACGTTCGCCGGCGACCTGACGTGGGACGCGCCGCCGCCGTGGTCGGGCGGGCCCGAGTCCTGGAACCGGGCGATGGCGCGCGTGCCGCGCTGGTCGGGCACCCTGACCACCGACAGCCTCTCGCTCGACCAGATCGCGGAGTTCTACCCGCCGGTGGGAGGGTGGCGCGGCGTGCTCTCGGTCACGGCCGAGCTCTCGGGCCGCCCCTCCGCACCGCTGACCACGGTGCGCGGCAAGTTCAAGAACCCGGGCTGGGGTCAGGCCTCGCTCGACGACTTCGACTTGGACCTCGACTACAAGGGTGAGGTGCTGACGGTCCGGCGCTTCGCCATGGTCGGGCGGGACTCCCTTGCGCCCTCGGTCACGGGCACGCTGCCGATCCGCCTCGGCTGGGGCGTGCCGCAGGGCGAGCGCCTGCCCGACCGCCCGATGTCCCTGGCCGCGCGCGCGCGTGGGCTCGACCTGGCGCTGGTGCCGCTCCTGATTCCGCAGATCGCGGCGGCCAGCGGCCGCATGGACCTGGACGCGGTGATCACCGGCACGCCGCGCGCGCCGTTCGCCAGGGGGACGATCGTGGTGCGCGACGGGATCGTGCGCCCGGCGAATCGCGAGGAAGTCCTGACCGGGGTGTCGGGCACGATCCACCTCGAGGGTTCCGAACTCAAGATCGCAGGCTTCGAAGCGCATCAGGGCAAGCGCGGGCTCCTGACCGTGGCCGAGGGCACGGGTCACCTCAAGGACCTGCGGATCGCCGACTACGCGTTCGACCTCGACGCCAGCCACGTCACGGCGTTTGCCAGCGGCGAGTACGTGATCGAGCTCGACGGTAAGTTTCATGTCCAAAGCGGTGAGGACCGGGGCGGGCCACTGCCGCTGCCCCACATCACGGGGAACGCAACCGTGATCGAGGGCGTTTTCCTGACCAACTTCGGCGATCCCGATCGACAGGCCGCCTGGCAGGGTCCGGCGGTCCTGCCGCCCTGGACGTACGATGTCACGGTCGAGGCGCGCAACAACGTCTGGTGGCGGCCGGTGGACGCGAATATCGAGGGCAAGCTGGTCGACTTCGAGCTGATCCAGGGGCTCGACCGCTTCCTGATGCTGGGCGGGATCGAGGCCCTGCGCGGGCGCTACTACTTCCTCGGGAATCAATTCGACGTCAAGTCGGGTTCGATGTTCTTTGACGCCACCGAGCCCATGAACCCGACCATCAACGCGGTGCTGACCACCGAGAAGAGCGTTCTCCTCGGGCAGGACAGCCGCTCCCGGGAGGTCATCACCCTGACCGTCACCGGGCGCGCGCAGCAACCGACGGTCGACATGACCTCGGACCCCAGCAACCTGTCCCAGACCGAGATCGCGACCCTCCTGACGTACGGCCAGCTTCGAGGGGGGAGCAATACGTTGGGGCAGGTGTCCCAGGTCGGCGCGGAATATCTCCTGCGGCAACTGGCGCGACAATTTCCGGAACTTGAACAGCACTTCGGCTATATCGAAGTGGGACAGAAGGTGGACCAGAACAACGCCACCACCTCGAGCGAGGCAACCGTCCGCTCGTACACGACGGTCGGGGTGAGCCGTTACTTCACGCGCGACCTGTTGTTGCGATACTCTCAGGTGGTGAGCGGCGTGGACGAGAAGACTCAGAGCCTCGATTACCAGGACCTGGCGGCGGAGTACCGGATCAGCCGGCTGCTCTTCCTGAGCGGCCAACTGACGCGTCGTCGGGGCGGCCTCGAAACGTCGGATCAGACCCTGTACAATGTGGATATAAGGGCTCGCTATGAATACTGACGGCGGCCGGGCGCCCCGGGGGATCAACTGCATGCACGACTCGCGCCTACCTCGCCTCGTCCGGTCCCTCGCCGTGACGCTGCTTTTCCTCCTGTTCGCCGTCCCGGCATCCGCCCAGTCGTTCGGCAAGAACAAGGTCCAGTACCGGACCTTCGACTGGAGGGTCGTCTCCTCCCCGCACTTCGACGTCTATTTCTATCAGGGTGGGGATTCACTCGCGATCCGGGTGCTCGACCTGGCCGAGAAGGCGAACCTGAAACTCACGCGCGACATGGGGCACACGCTGTCGAACAAGGTGCCCATCATCCTCTACCTCTCGCACAACGACTTCGAGCAGACCAACGTCACGACCGAACTGCTCGACGGCAGCACGGGTGGCTTCACCGAGCTGCTCAAGAACCGCGTCGTCCTGCCGTTCGCCGGCTCCTACGAGGAGCTGCGCCACGTCGTCGTGCACGAGCTTACGCACGCCTTCATGTTCGACATGCTCTACACGGGCGGGCTCCCCTCGTTCATCACGCGGCAGAACATCGTCAACGTGCCGCTGTGGTTCGCCGAGGGCCTGGCCGAATGGCTCTCGCTCGGCTGGGAGCCGAACGCGGACATGTTCATGCGCGAGGGCACGATCTCGGGGTACTTGCCGCCGTTGCCGTACGGCGGCAACTACCTGATCTACAAGGAGGGCCAGGCCGCCCTCAAGTTCATGGCCGAGCGCTACGGCCCCGAGCGCGCGCGCGACCTGCTGCAGAAGCTCAAGTTCCACCGCAACTTCGACCGCGCCTTCGAGCTCTCCCTCGGCACCACGGTCACCAAGTTCGACGAGGAGTTCCAGTCCTGGCTGAAGAAGACCTACTGGCCCTCCGTCCGGACCAAGAACGGGCCCGAGCAGTTCGCGCGCCGGCTGACCGACCACCGCAAGGACCGCTCGAACATCAACATGGCGGCCGCGGTCTCGCCGCTGGGCGATCGCGTGGCGTACATCTCGGACCGGCGTCTCTACACCGACGTCTACATCGCCTCGACGCTCGACGGCAAGGTGCTCAAGCGGGTCGTGCGCGGCGACGCCAACCCGTCGTTCGAGAGCGTGCCCTCGTTCCGCTCGAGCCTTTCATGGTCGCACGACAGCAAGCGGCTGGCGCTCGTCGCCAAGAGCAAGGCCCACGACATGGTGTACGTCGTCGATGCCGAGAAGGAGGGAAAGATCCTGAGGCGCATCGGCGCCGACTTCGACGCCGCGGCCTATCCGGCGTTCGCTCCCAACGACGATCGCATCGTGTTCTCGGGCGTCAAGCACGGGCGCACCGACCTCTACCTGGTGGACCCGGGCGGTGCGATCACGCGCCTGACCGACGACACCTGGGACGAGAAGGAGACCGCGTGGTCGCCCGACGGCACGAAGATCCTGTTCTCCTCGGATCGCGCGCACCCGGTGACGCTGACCGCGCAGCGGATGCCTGGCGGCTTCGGCAGCTACGCGATCTACGAGATGGACCTGGCGACACGCGCGATTCGTCCGTTGCTCGACACCAGTGGCGATGACGGAAACCCGGTCTATGCCCCGGACGGCAAGGCGGTGGCGTTCGTTTCCGACCGGGATGGCGCGCTCAACGCCTACCTCTACGACATCGAGAACCAGACGTACCTGCAACTCACCGACCTGATCGGAGGCGTGTTCTCCCTGTCATGGTCGCGCGAGAACGACCGTCTCGTGTTCTCCGCATTCAACACCGGCGGCTGGGACATTTTTGCCGCCAAGGAGCCGCTCTCGCTGTCGGTGGTGCGCGCGAACCTCGCCCGGAGAAGCCCGCGCTCGCTGCTCACCCCGGCGGATATCATGATGCCGGTGGCGCTCGAGGCGGTGCCGCCCGTTGACTCGACGCGCGGGGCCCTCGCCCCGGTGTGGCCCGATTCGGCGGTCTTACGCGTCCCGCCCGCGTTCGCCCTCGGCCGCATGCCGAATGACACGACCTGGCGGGAGCCCGGGGTGCCGGGCATGACGACGTTCGCCAACCGCTACCAGGCGTTTCGCGACAGCATGGCGACGCTCGACAGCCTGCGCACGTCTCGCGCCGGCATCGACATCCGTGCCGCCAACGAGGCGTTCCTGCTGCCCGACAGCCTGCTCGGCCAGGCGCCCAAGCGGTACCGGCGCAAGTTCTCGACCGAGTTCGCCACCGGCCAGCTTGGCTTCAACAGCGCGTTCGGCCTGGCGGGCAGCACGGTGATCTCGGTCAGCGACTTCCTGGGGAACGACCGCTTCCTCGTCAGCACGGACATCTTTGCGGGCTCGCTCGACCAGACCAATATCCTCGCCTACTATTATTACCTGCCGAAACGCTGGGACTACGGCTTCGGCGTGTTCCACTTCAAGAACTACTATTATTCGCGAAGAACGAGCCTGGGCGAGGAGTTCTCGAGTGCGCGCCGCTTCTCAGACCGCAACGTCGGTTTCACCGGACTCCTGTCGTACCCATTCAACCGCTTCAAGCGGCTCGACATCGACCTCAATAACGTGATCGTCGACCGCTCGTTCTTCACCCAGGACCCGGACGGCAACTTCTTCCGGAACGGCAGCGAACTGCGCATGGTCACGGCCCCCTCAATGACCTACGTCAACGACACCGGGCTGTACAGTTATTACGGGCCGGTCAGCGGCACGCGCTATTACGTCTACGGGACGACGGCCCTGCCGATCTTCAACAAGAGCCTGAGCTACACCACGTTCGCGGCCGACTGGCGCAAGTACTTCGACCTCGGGCACGACTACCAATTCGCAATGCGCGGCTCGGCGTTGCGTTCGATGGGGCGCGACGCCCAGGTGTTCGAGGTGGGCGGATACTCGACCATCCGCGGCGTCCAGGACTTCTCTGTAAGCGGCACCAACGTGGCGTTCACCAACCTCGAGTTCCGCTTTCCGTTCATCAACGCCTTCGGGATCGTGGGCCCGGTGCCGCTGGGCTTCCTCAACCTGCGGGGCGCGGCGTTCGCCGACTTAGGCGCCGTCTGGACCAAGGACGACACCTTCCAGCTCTCGCGCCTCGACCAGAACGGCAAACGCACGTTCGACAACGTCTACTCCTCCCTCGGGGTCGGGGCTCGGTCCTCGCTCGGGTACTTGATCCTCAAGCTCGACGTGGCGTGGCCGTACTACCTGGATCGTTGGGGACGGCCCCGGTATCACTTCTCGCTCTCTCCGCAGTTCTGATCCTGCTGCGTTCCGGGTTCCACCCGGGGTGGCAGAGTAGCGCTTCGACAGACTCCACGAGTCACCGTACATCTCTCCGAGGAGCGACATCCCGAGTGCAGACCATGACTGACCTCAACGAAGCCCAGCTCGCCGCGGTGACTCACGAGGACGGGGCACTGTTGGTCGTCGCGGGCGCGGGTTCCGGGAAGACGCGCGTGCTGACCCGCCGCATCGCGTGGCTGATCGGCGAGCGCGGGCTCGACCCGTCTTCGATCCTCGCGTTCACGTTCACCAACAAGGCTGCGCGCGAAATGAAGGAACGGATCGAGAGCCTGGTCGGCGCCAGTGCGGCGCGCGAGCTCTGGGTCGGCACGTTTCACGCGACCTGCGCCCGGTTGCTGCGGCGCGAATCCCGCCATGCGGGATTGCCTCCGGCGTTCACGATTTTCGATCGCGAGGACCAGTTGAGCCTGCTCAAGCAGGCCCTGCGGGAGACCGAGGTCCCCTCCGATGACATCAAGCCCGGCACGTTCCTCGGCCGCATTTCCGACGCCAAGAACGCGTTCATCGATCCCGCGGGATCCCTTCAGTCCGCCGAGTCGGACGTCGAGCGCCGGATCGCGCGCGTCTACGCGGCCTACGAACAGGGGCTGGTGCGCGCGGGCGCGGTCGACTTCGACGACCTGATCGTGCGCGCCGCGCGGCTGCTCGAGGCCGACGAAGACGTGCGGACGCGCTACGCCGGCCGTTTCCGGCAGGTCCTGGTCGACGAGTATCAGGACACCAATCACGCACAGTTCCGCCTGGTCTCGGGCTTCGCCTCGACGCACGGCAATGTCACGGCGGTGGGCGACGACGACCAGAGCATCTACGGCTGGCGCGGCGCGGACCTGTCGAACGTGCTCGACTTCGAGCGCCGGTTCTCGCGCTCCTCCGTGGTGCGGCTCGAGCAGAACTACCGCTCGACCGGCAACATCCTGGCGGCCGCCTCGGCGGTCATCGCAAAGAACCGCGCACGCAAGGGCAAGACGCTGTGGACCAAAGAGGGCGAGGGCGCAAGGCTCCGGCTGGTGCTGTCGGGCGACGAGCAGGCCGAGGGCGAGCGGCTGGCGCGCGAGGCCCTCAAGCAGCGCGAGAAGGGACGGTCCCTGCGCGACGTCGCAGTGCTGTTCCGCACCAATGCGCAGTCGCGCGCGCTCGAGTTGGCGTTCCGGCGTGCCGGCGTGCCGTACGACCTGGTGGGAGGCGTCTCGTTCTTCGACCGGAAGGAGGTCAAGGACGTCCTGTCCTACCTGCGGGTCGCGCTCAACCCGCGCGACGTGGTCTCCTTCCTGCGGATCATGAACACGCCCAAGCGAGGACTCGGCGACAAGGTGCGCGACCGCATCGAGCAGGCGGCGCGCGAGGGCCAGGCGCCTGGCGAGGCACTTGGAGCGCTGGTCGACCTTGGCCTCCTCGCCGGACCGGCGACGCTCAAGGCGCGGACCCTGCTCGACCTGCTCGACGAGATGCGGGCGCGCGCCGGAGAGCCGGCGGACCGGCTGATCGAGGAGACGCTGCGGCGCACGCAGTATCTCGACTGGCTCGACGAGGCTTTCCCTCAGGATTCGCCGGAGCGGCGGGAGAACGTCGGCGAACTGGTGGTGGCCGCGCGACAGTTCGTCGAGGAGTCGCGGGCGGAGGACGGCGAGGGCTCGCTCGCGGGCTTCCTGACCGAGGCCGCGCTGGTGGCCGACGTCGACCGCTGGGCGGCGAGCGATGACCGCGTCGTCCTGCTCACGATGCACAACGCCAAGGGACTCGAATTCCCGGTCGTGATCGTCGCCGGTCTCGAGGAGGGCCTTTTGCCGCACGGCTCGTCGGTCGAGGACCACGAGTTGGAGGAGGAGCGGCGGCTGTTTTACGTGGCCTTGACGCGCGCCAAGGAGGAAGTCATCCTGAGCGCCGCCTCGTTCCGCCGGCGCTACGACCGCACGGGCGCCGCCGAGTTGTCGCGCTTCGTGCGCGAAATCCCGAGCGAACTCCTCGTCGTCGAGAGTCCCCTGATCACGCGGCCGTCGATTTCCGCCGGCGGCTCGGGCTGGCGCGATCAGGGCTGGCGGGACTCGGGCGGGCGGGATTCGGGCCGACCGGGCGCGTCACCCTCGTTCCCCGGGAGCGCGAACCTGAAGGACAAGGCGGTGGGCCGGAGGATCTACCACGAGAAATTCGGCCGCGGCCGCGTCGTCTCCGCCTTTGGCCAGGGCGCCGACAAGCGGTATTCCATCGAGTTCCAGGACGGCGAGTCGCGCAAGATCCTGGGACGCTTCCTGACGGGGCTCGAAGATGGCGATGAACCCGCGTGACGTCGAACACATCGCGCTCCTCGCGCGCATCGCGCTGACCGAGGCGGAGCGGGAGAAGATGGGGCAGGATCTCTCGGCGGTGCTCGAGTACGTGCGCACGCTCGATCAACTGGGTCTCGAAGACGAGGTCCCTTTGTCGCACGTGCACGAACGCTTCGCGCCGCCGCGTCCGGACGAGGCTCGCCCCGAAGCCTGCCTGCCGCGCGACGAGGTGCTGGCCCAGGCTCCCGAAGCCGATGGCACGTACTTCCTCGTGCCCCCGGTCGTGGACACGCGATGACGAGGCCGCTCTGGCAGTGGTCAGCGGGTGCGATCGCGGAGGCGGTCGAGGGCGGAACGCTCGCGTCTGACGACGTGGTCAAGGAGCACGAGGCGCAGGCCGAGGCGTGGGAGCCGCACGTCCACGCCTACTTGACGCGCGTGCCCGGCGGCATCCGCGGGAACGGCGAGGCCCGGGCGGGGCGCCCGCTGCTGAGCGGGGTCCCGGTCGCGATCAAGGACAACCTGGCGACCCGCGGCGTCGCGACCACCTGCGGCTCGAGGATTCTCGAGGGCTACGTCCCGCCTTATGACGCGACCGTGGTGCGCCGGCTCAAGGCCCACGGCGCGATCATCCTCGGCAAGACCAACCTCGACGAATTCGCGATGGGCTCCTCGACCGAGAATTCGGGCTACGGGCCGTCGCGGAACCCTTACGACGTCTCGCGCGTTCCGGGCGGCTCTTCGGGCGGCTCGGCGGTGGCGGTGGCGACGGGCTCGGCGGCGGTCGGCCTGGGCTCGGAGACCGGTGGCTCGGTGCGCCAGCCCGCCGCGTTCACGAACCTGCTCGGGCTCAAGCCGACGTATGGCGCGCTCTCGCGCTACGGGCTGGTCGCCTTCGCTTCGTCGATGGACCAGGTCGGGATCTTCTCGCGGTCGGCGTCGGACGGTGCGCGCATGCTGGCTGCGCTGTCAGGGCACGATCCGCTCGACGCCACGTCGCTGCCCGACCCGGGGCTCGACTTCGACGCGCTCGACCTCGGCGTGGACAGCGCGCGCGGCCTCGTTGTGGGCGTGCCGCGCGCGCTGCTGGGCGACGGGCTCGACGACGACGTCGCCGAAGGCCAGCGGATCGTCGAAGCCGCGCTTCAGGCCGCGGGCGCGACGGTGCGCGAGGTCACGCTGCTTCCGCCCTCGTCGTGGGTCGCGACCTACTACCTGCTCGCCACCGCCGAGGCCTCGAGCAACCTGGCGCGCTTCGACGGCATCCGCTACGGCCTGCGCAAGCCCGCCGGCACCGTGCTCGACCTGTACCGCGAGACGCGCGAGGCGGGCTTCGGCGCCGAGGTCAAGCGGCGCATCCTGCTCGGGACCTACGCGCTCTCGGCGGGTTACTACGACGCCTACTACGCAAAGGCGCAGAAGGCGCGGCGCCGGATCCAGCAGGACCTGGCGAAGGCGCTCGACGGCTGCGACGCGCTGCTGTTTCCGACCACGCCCACGCCCGCGTTCAAGCTGGGCGAGAAGACCGACGATCCGCTCGCGATGTACCTGAGCGACATCTTCACCATCGGCGCGAACCTCGCCGGACTGCCGGCCCTGTCCGTGCCGGCCGGGTTCACCGGCGGGGGACTGCCGGTCGGTGTCCAGTTCACCGCGCGCGCCACGCGCGAGGACCTGCTCTACCGCCTCGCGGCGGCGCTCGAGCACCAGTTGTCCGACCCGATGGAGCGAAGATGGCCTACGAAACCGTCCTAGGTCTCGAAGTCCACATTCAACTCGCCACCCGGAGCAAGCTGTTCTGCGCCTGCCCGAACGAATTCGCGGGCGAGCCCAACACGCGCGTCTGCCCGGTCTGCCTCGGCCTGCCCGGTTCGCTGCCCACGCTCAACGCGGGCGCGGCCGCGATGGTCGCGCGGCTCGGGCTCGCGCTCGGGGCCGAGGTCCACGCGCGCTCGATCTTCTCCCGCAAGAACTACTTCTATCCGGACATGCCGAAGGACTACCAGATCTCGCAGTACGACCAACCAATCGTCACCGGCGGCTTCCTCGACATCGGCAGCGCGGCTGCGCCACGCCCGATCCCGATCACGCGCGTCCATCTCGAGGAGGACACGGGCAAGTCGCACCACCCCGAACGCCACGGGGATCGCGAGGAGACGCGGCTCGACTTCAACCGCTGCGGCGTCCCGCTCGCCGAGATGGTGTCCGAGCCCGCGCTGCGCACGGCCGGGGAGGCGTTCGCCTACCTGACCACCCTGCGCCGGCTTGTGCGCTGGCTCGGGATCTCCGACGGCGACATGGAGAAGGGCAGCTTGCGTTGCGACGCGAACGTGTCGCTCAGGCCTGTAGGCGCCAGCGAGTTCGGGACGCGGACCGAGATCAAGAACCTGAACTCGATCGCCGGCGTCAAGAATGCGATCGAGGCCGAGGTGATTCGCCAGGCGCAGGTGCTGGACGCGGGCGGCAGGATCACGCAGGCAACGCTCTTGTGGGACCAGGACAAGGAGCGCCTGCAGGTCATGCGCTCGAAAGAGGAGGCGCATGATTATCGCTACTTCCCCGAGCCCGACCTGCCGCCGCTCGACTTCACCGCCGAGGCGCTGGCCGAGGAGACGCGCGCTCTTCCCGAGCTGCCCCTGGCGCGCGCGCGTCGCTTCGAGTCTGCGCTCGGCCTGCCGGCCTACGACGCGGACCTGTTGACCGACGCGCGCGACCTTGCGGACTACTTCGAGGAGACGGTCACCGCGGGCGCGCCCCCCAAGGCGGCCGCGAACTGGATCGGCAACGACGTGCTGCGCACGCTGAAGGAGAACGGGCAGTCGCTCACGCAGTTCAGGGACACGCTTCCGCCCGCCCGGCTCGCGGAGCTACTGACGCTCGCGGCGGGAGGCACGCTGTCCTCGAAGCTCGCGCGCGAGTTGTTCGCGGTGCTGCTGGTCGAACCGGGGACTCCCGCCGAACTCGCGAAGCGGCACGGCCTGGTGCAGGAGTCCGATACGGGTGCCATCCTCCGAGTCGCCGAGAGCGTGCTCGACGCCAACCCGTCCGTCGTCCTTGACTTCCTGGGCGGCAAGGACAAGGCGATCACGTTCCTGGTGGGCCAGCTCATGAAAGAGACGAAGGGACGGGCCAATCCCGCTCTGGCGCAAGAGGTTCTGCGGGAAGCTCTGGCTCGACGGGCCGCCCCGCGCTGAGCGGCCGGACCCCGGGGATGTTCTCGATCGAACAGGACCTGCAGAGGCTGGTGGACGAGCTGGCGGGGGAATCGGGCGCCACCCTCGGCCCGCGGATCCTCGTGATCGTTCCTGATCGCACGCGCGCCTACCCGCTGAGCGAGACCCTTCCGCTCCTGCTCGCGGGGCTGGTTGCGCGGGGAGCGGTGGCGGAGAAGATCACCGTTGCGATCGCCTCCGGCACCCATATCGCGAACGCTGCCGACGTCGCGCACCTGGGCGGACTTCCGCACGGGGTGCGGATCCTTCGCCACGACAGCGACGGCCCCTGCGTTTCCGTGGGCAGGACCGAGCGCGGGACCGAGGTCAGGGTTCACCCGGCCCTGCTCGAAGCCGACACCGTGTTCGCCCTGGGCGGACTTGCGTTTCACTACTTTGCCGGATTCGGCGGCGGGGGGAAGATGTTGTTCCCCGGTCTCGGCCCGCGCGCCTCGATCGCCGCAAATCATCGCCTGTCGCTCGCTCCCGAGCGCGGCCTCGCGGAGGGCGTCGAGCCCGGACGGACACGCGACAATCCGGTGGCGCTCGACCTGCGCGAGGCCCACCTCCTGTTGCCGCGCGCGCATCACCTCACGGTGTGGCCCGCGCTCCCTCAATGGTCGGGCGTGCGCTGGACGGAGTTCAGCGTCTTCGATGAGGCCTGCGCCGTGTTCGCGAAGTCAGCACGACGGACGGAACGCCACAGCCAGGACGTCGTGATCGCGGGCTGCGGCGCCGCGCCGCGTGACATCGATGTCGTGCAGGCCCACAAGGCGTTGTTCCATGCCGCGCTCTGTGCCCGGGATGGCG
>JBKJOC010000454.1:0-4764 GCA_046595725.1 Candidatus Eiseniibacteriota bacterium | reverse complement strand
GTGGTCTCGGGAGGATCGGGCTTCGGATCGCAGAACAGCATTCCGGTGGAGTTCGGGCTCGGCGCCGCCACGTTCGCGGACAGCCTGGTGGTCGACTGGCCCTCCGGCAAGAGGTCGATCCAAACCTCGCTCGGAAGCGGCTTCTACCTGATCGACGAGGCGGGGGCGGTGGACGCGCCCGCGCCTCCTTCGTGGCGCCTCGCGCTCGCGGGCTTCGCGCCCAACCCGAGTCCGGGCGGCCGCAGCACGATCGCATTCGTCGTGCCACCGGACGCGCGGCGCGTCACGCTCTCGCTCTACTCGATCGCGGGCCGGAAAGTGCGGACGCTGTTCGACGGCTTGCGCGCCCCGGGGGCCGGACGCGTTTCCTTCGACGGGCTCGACGACGCGGGCGCAAGGCTCGCGCCAGGCGTCTATGCCGTTGAACTCGTGACAGGCTCGGCGCAAGCGCGCGGGAAGCTGGTCGTCCTGCCTTAAAGCAGCGCCGCCCGTGTGAGCCGCAAGGTCCTGTCCGCCAGCCGCAGCCGCACCACGCTCCCGACCGATCCCGAGAGCCGCTGCTGCGCCTCGGCGATTCCAAGTCCCTCGAGCGCCTGGTCGTCGACGGCGAGGATCTTGTCGCCCGGCTTGATGCCGGCGCGTGCCGCCGGGCTCTCGGCGACGACGTGCCGCACCCCGAAACCGCGGGACTCCGCCCGCAGCACGATCCCCGGACCGACCAGCCCGAACTGCGCGAGGCCATCCTCGGGCGCGGGCAGTCCCGGCTGCGGGACCTGGGGCTCAAGCACCAGCTCGCTCCGCGGATAGTCGAGCGTCACCCGGAAGCGCATCAGCACGTTCGCCCCGAGGACGCCACGCTCGCCGCTTGCCAGCGTGAGGCCGACCGGGTCCCTGCCTCCGCCCGAGGTCGCAAACAGGAGGATGGGCCGATCGATCCGCGCCGCGCCGATCGAGAGACTGCGCGCCCGCACCGCCTCGGCCTCGAGCACGCGCCCGTCGGCGCCGACGAAAGACACGCCCGGCACCCGGCGCACCGCCGCGACCTTTCGGCCCACCTCGGCCGGGACGAACGTGACCCAGGATCCCGTGTCGACGATGAACGAGCTCTTCACTCCCCCCTCGACCGAGCCCTCGACCAGCGCCTGCCCGCCGAGCAGTTCCATGCGCACGCGCGCCCCACCCACGCCCGGCGAGCGCGGCGGCGCGTTCTGCGCCAGCTCGAGCGTGCCGCGGACAAAGTCGAACGTGACGGCATAGCGGTTGAACGCCGAGAAGCCGAGGATGCCCTCGACCTCGAGCCCCATCGAGCGGCGCATCTCCTCGAAGTCGAGCACGAGGCAGCTCACATCGCGCCGCGTGATCGCACCGAAGCCGACGCTCGCGAGCGTTGCCGAGCGCGCCTCGACGCCGCCGCCCAGCCCCACGACCCCGAGCGCGCCGCCGAGCGCGAGGCCGAGCGTATCGGCGAGCTCGCGCGAGATCGCCGTCAGGCCGGCGCCGGTGTCGATCAGGAACGTGCGGGGCGCCGCGCCGTTGATCGAAATTTCAGCGAAGTGGTGCTCGCCGCGCCGCGTCAGGGGAAGGGTCGCACGCTCGGCCGTGCCCACCATGAGCTCCGAGGAGCCCGGGCGCGCGAACACCGAGTCCTCGAACGAGGCCAGCAGGTTGACCCACGACAGCGAGTCTTCCTCGACCAGTTCGCCATCGATCAAGTGCTGCGTTCGCCCCGGCACCCGCGCTCCCGCGGGTCCCGAGCGCCCGATCCGCTCGGGCTCGAGCTCGCGCCAGTCCGAGAACCGCAGCGACTGGGGCACGATCTCGTTGCGCAGGGCAGCCCGCTCGAGGAACCGGATCTCCGCCAGCGGCTCCGCTCCGCCGGGCACGAACAGCGTGGCGCTGCCGCTTGGTCCCCACACCGCCAACGCGCCATCGATCACGCGCGCCGGCGCCTCTCCGCCCGCCGCCAGGAGCAAGAGGCCCTCGTCGTGCGCCCGCGCGCGCGTGAGTTCGTTGCGCTGCGACTCGGGAAGCTCTGTGACCAGCCCGAGGAAGCGCTGCCATCCGCCAGCCGGCCCGTCCGCGATCGAGATCGCAATTCCCGCGGTCTCGAGGTCGAGACGGATCCGCCCGGGCGCGCGCCGTTCGACGAACGTGGCCTCGACGTGCGCCGGCACGTGGACGACCTGCCGGCCGCGGCGCTCGCCGCGCTCGAGCCACGCGCTCAATGCCGCCTTGCCCCCGAACCCAGCCACCAGGGTCCGCGCCAGGGCAAGCGCCTCGGGCGCCGTCGATGCCGGCGGAGCCCCGGATAAGGAGGAGTCGCCGCCCGCCGCCCCGGAAATTGCGGACGCCGCAGTCTGGGCGAGGATGGAGTCGGCCGCACCGGGCTTGCCCCGCAAGATCCGGACGTTGGATTCGGTACGGCCGATGACGCGCGGCTCGGCGCCGGCGGGGATCGCAGCAAGAGCAAGCAGGCAGGCCACAAGGACGGAGCGCATGGCCAAAGGCTAGGGCCCACGCCCCGGGGCCGCAAGCGCGGCGTGACATTGGGCGTGCACGACGCGCGGGCACAAGGCATCCTGTGCCCCATGACCTCCGAAGCGCGCGTGATCTCGATCAACATCGGCCAGCCCCGGACTGTTCCCCACGACGGCGCGACGGTACGCACCGCCATCTTCAAGGATCCCGTCGCCGGCGCGGTCCGGCTCACGCGACTCGGCTTCGAGGGCGACGGCCAGGCGGACCGGCGCGTGCACGGCGGCCCCACTCGCGCGGCCTATCTCTACCCGCACGAGCACTACGCCCACTGGGAACCGCGGCTCGGCGGCGGCCCACTGCCCCCCGGCCAGTTCGGGGAAAACGTGACCACCGAGGGCCTGCTCGAGACCGATGTTCAGATGGGAGATGTCTATGTCATCGGGGCCGCGCGCATCCGCGTGGCCTCGCCGCGCGGGCCGTGCTTCAAGCTCGGCATCCGGACCGGCGACCCGGCGATCGTCGCCCCGTTCCTGCAGAGCCGGCGCCTGGGGTTCTACGTCAGCGTGCTCGAGGAAGGCGTGGTCGCCGCGGGGGACCCGATCACGCTCCTCCACCGGGACGCCGGGGCGGCGACGATGGCCGACCTGATCGCGGCGCTCTACTTCGCGGACACTCCCGTGGAGATCGTCGAGCGGGTCCTCGCTTCACCGGCGGGGAGTCCGGACCAGAAGTCCCGCCTTCACAAACTACGAGGCACCCGGAGCTAGTCCCGCCCCGCGCAACGCTCCGACCCCTGAAACACGAAGGGCGCCGTCGAGGGAGATCCCCCGCCGGCGCCCATGTGCAACTTCAGGGGACAACTCTACCGATACTGACCCTTGATCCGACCCCAGGTCGCGTTGGTTGCAGGGGTCGGCAGCTCGCGACCGACGGAGAGCCCGCGCGGGCGCTCGTTGCAGCCGATCGGCCCCACCAGCGTGGCGCCGCCCGAGGCCAGGTTCACGGTGTAGAGGGCCGCATTGTTCGGGCCCCACGCCGACACCAGGTATGCGATGGCCGTCGTCCCCGAGATGTCGAAGCCGTTGTCGTGAGACACGTCGATCCCGACCGCCCCCACCGTGGTCAGGCGTCCGGCGTTCGGCGGAGACTGGATCGCCAGGATGTCGAGCTGCGAGTCGATGTCAAAGAGCATCGTGGTCGTCGCGCCCGCGAAATTGTTGGTGTAAGCGGCCGCCGTGACGTTCGGGTTCGCACCGAAGTTGGGGTCCCCGCCCACGTAATAGAGTGCCGAATCCGAGAATGCGATCGTCCCCAGGTCGGGCTGGCCGCGCAGATTCTGTTCCGCATCGCTCACCACGCGAATCCGGTCGACCGTCGGATTGAAGTCAAAGCCGAATTCGGTCCCGGAAAGCGCCGGCGTGAAGGGCATCGAGCCCACCGCGACCGCCGCGCCCGTGGACGGGTTGTCGATGCGGTAGAAGCGGCCCGTGCTGCCGAGAACATAGAGACGTCCGGTCGGCGCGGCCGGGCGGAAGTCGATGGCAAGCGCAGCTTCGCCGGGCGCCAGGCCCGTGATCGGGCGCAGCGAGAAAGCCGCCGGCGATGCGCTCGAGAAGTTGATCAGGTTGTTGGCAGTGGTCAAGACCCAGATCTCCTCGGAGGCCCGGGCCGACGTCGACTGCAGTATCGAGAGTGTGACCAGGGCCAGGGCCGCCAGGCGGGCCGGGTTGCGGATTGCTTGCGCCAGGTTCATCGGTGCGCCTCCAGGTTGCGTCGAGCTGCGGAACCACGGAATGGACATCCCGCGCGGGGGGTCCGACCGACCTACGGACGCAATCGAGAAGCGGATGTTCGCCGCCAAAAAACCTGAAACGGGGATCGATCGTGAGATCGATCCCCGTTCGAAAGAATCCGGCGGCGTCCTACTCTCCCACAGCCTTTCAGCTGCAGTACCATCGGCGCTGGAGGGCTTAACTTCTCTGTTCGGAATGGGAAGAGGTGTGACCCCTCCGCCATCGCCACCGGAAATCAGCTGCGCTGCGGGACTAGGACCCAAGAACCGGCTTCAGGAGCGAATCCTTGAAACCAGTGGGACTGGACTTGGACCCAACAGCGCGAGACATCGACAATCGAAAGGCGAGAACGGGATGCGCGCAGCAAGCTCCGAAGGGGGGTTCCGATTAAGCCTCACGGCTGATTAGTACCGGTCGGCTGAAGCGATCGCTCGCCTTACACCTCCGGCCTATCGACCTCGTAATCTCCGAGGAGCCTTTAGGGACTTACGTC
>JBKJOC010000446.1:0-4329 GCA_046595725.1 Candidatus Eiseniibacteriota bacterium | reverse complement strand
GCGTGCAATGTTGAGGCCGTCGATGTGCAGCACCTCCGCGATCTTCTGGTCGGAATGCGGATCCTTCGGATCCTCCTCGGCGATCAGGTTCTTGATGCGGTCGCGCGCGGTCTTGGCCGAAACATCCTCCCCGTCGTCCTGGGAGAGGCCGCTCGAGAAGAAGAACTTGAGCTCGAACACGCCACGCGGCGTCTGGACGTACTTGTTCGTGGTCACGCGGCTGACCGTCGATTCGTGCATGCCGATCTGGCGCGCGACCTGCTGCAGGGTGAGCGGGCGCAGGAACTGGATCCCCTTGTCGAAGAACTCGCGCTGCTCGGCGATGATGCAGGTCATGACCTTGATCATGGTGCGGCGGCGCTGCTCGATGGTCTGGATCAGCCAGCGCGCCGAGTTGAGCTTGCCCTTGATGTAGTCGCGCTCGGTCGCATCGACCTTGCGCTGTCCCTTGAGCACCGCCTCGTAGGCCTGGTTGATGCGCAGGCGCGGCACGTTCTTGTCGTTGAGCAGGACGACATACTGCTCGTCCACGCGCTCGACCAGCAGGTCCGGGACAACGTACTTGACCTCTTCGTCGGACACCTCGAGACCGGGCTTGGGCGAAAGCTGGCTCAGCGAGTCGATCGCCTCCTGCACCTGCTCGGGCGTGACCTTGAGCGCGCGCCCGATGTCGGCGCGCTTGTTGTTCTTCAGGTTCTCGAACTGCTCAAAGACGATGCGCCAGGCCAGCCCCCCCTCCTGCCCCTTGGCCTTGATCTGGATCAGGAGGCACTCGCGCAGGTCGCGCGCGCCGACCCCGGGGGGATCGAGCGTCTGGACGATGGTCAGGACGCGCTCGATCTCCTCTTTGGCCACGCCCGTGAGCTCGGCCAGGTCGTCGAGCGAGGTGGCGAGGTAGCCGCGGTCGTCGAGCGAGCCGATCAGCACCTCTCCCAGCGCAAGATCCTCGTCGGTCAGCGAGAGCAGGTGGATCTCGTTGGTCAGGTGCTCCGAAAGGCTCGCGCGCCGAACCGGCACCTTCTCGAAGAATTCTGTGTTTTCCTCGGACTGCGGGATGTAGCTGCGGTCGAAATCGTCCTGCATGAAGTCGGTCCAGTCGATCTCTTCCTTGCTGTCCCCTTCGGTCGCGTTGGGCTCGGACTCGGGCTCGCGCTCGAGCCGCTCGAGCGGGTTTTCCTCGCCGTCGAGCTTCGCCTGGTCCTCGCTCTCGACGATGTCGTCGACCTCCTCGAGCAGCGGGTTCTGCACGATCTCGTTCTTGAGGATCTGCTGGAGCTCGAGCGTCGGCACCTGCAGGAGCTTCAAGGCCTGCTGCAGGCGCTGGGTCATGATCAGTGCCGGCCGCTGGCTCAGATGCAGTCCGTGTTTGATCTCCATGAATCGATCCTCGATTGCCGATCAGAGCGCGAAGTGCTCCCCGAGGTAGAACTTGCGAGCCTCGGGGTGAGTGGCCAGGAACTCGGCGCTGCCTTCCACCAGGATCCGGCCCTGGTACATGATGGATGCGCGATCCGTGATGCGCAACGTCTCACGCACGTTGTGGTCCGTGATCAGCATCCCGAGGCCGCGGGCCTTGAGCCGCTGAACGATGTCCTGGATCTCGCCGACCGCGATCGGGTCGATCCCGACGAACGGTTCATCGAGCAGGAGGAAGCGCGGCTGCGTCACCAGCGCGCGCGTGATCTCGACGCGCCGCCGTTCGCCGCCTGACAGCTGGTTGCCGTGGCGGTCGGCCAGCGGCTTCAGGTTGAGCTCGTCAAGCAGCTCGTCGAGCCGCCGCAACTGCTCCTTGCGCGAAATCCCGATGGTCTCGAGCACCGCCAGCACGTTCTCGCGCACCGTCATGCGGCGGAAGATGCTCGGCTCCTGCGACAGGTAGCCAACCCCGCGCCGCGCGCGCAGGTAGACCGGGTAGTCCGTCACGTCCTCGTCGCCGAACCGGATCGTCCCCTTCTGCGGACGCAGCAGCCCGACAATCAGGTAGAACGTGGTCGTCTTCCCCGCACCGTTCGGCCCCAGGAGACCCACGATCTCCCCGGGGCGGACCGTCACGCTCACGTCGTCGACCACCCGCCGCTTGCCGTAGTGCTTGACCAGTCCCTGGGCGACGAGCGCTTCGCTCACGGGGCTCCGCGCTGGCGGAAGCGCAGTCCGCCGTTCGGGCTCGATTGCACCTGCGCCTTGACCTCGCGCTTGATCGCGAAGTGCTCGAGGCTCGGGTCGCTCTCGAAGCCGATGCCCGTCACCACGTCGCCGTTGCGCTCGAGCTTCACGTAGGCGTCCGAAACGATAAGTCGCTCCCGGTTCAGGAAGCGCAGCGACTCGGTCTGGATGCGTACGCCGTCGGTGGTCGTGACCACCACGTTGCCCCGGGCTTCCATGTCATTCGTGGGGCGCTTGATCTCGCCTTCCTTCGCCGTCAGGTGCGAGTATTTCGCGCCCTTGGAGTCGAAGAAGTCGACGGCCACGCCGCGCGCCACGATCACGCCGCGGCGATCGAAGATCGCGGCATACTCGGAGGTCAGGATCCACTCGGGGGTTCCGGTATCGGATTCCTCGAGCGAAAAATGCCTCACTTCCTGGCTCGGCAGTTCCCGCGCCGTGGTCGGCCGCGGGATGACCCGGTCCTCGCTACCGCATCCGGCCAGGCCCACCATGAAGGCGAGCCCGAGCGCGCACGCTTTCAAGCGGTCCATCAAGCCCCCTCGCGCGCGCGGATCCCGTGCGCATTTGAACGCTAACAAAGGGTTAGGAGATCGGCAAGAAAGGAATGCAGGTTTCGTGCCAACCGCTTGCACGGTGCGGCTAGCGAACCCCGAGCTTGAGGCAGTCGTGAAGGTGAAGGACCCCGATCGCGCGACCCTCGGGGTCCGTGACCACGAGCGAGGTCACCGGTCCGGGAGGTTCATCCTCCATGTGCCGCACCGCGTCTGAGACCAGCGCCCCCGGGGCGATCGTGCGCGGCGCCTCGTGCATGACGGCGCGCACCTCGGTCTCGAAGAAGCCCTCGGTCCCGCGCGCCAGGAGGATGCGCTTGAGGTCGCCGTCGGTCAGGACGCCGAGCAGCGCCCCCGACTCGTCCTCCACGATCGCCAGGCCGAGCCGCTTCTCCATGATGACGAGCAGCGCGGCGCGCAGCGAGTCGCGCGGGCCCACCACCGGCATGGCGTGGCCCTCGTGCATGACGTCGCGCACGGCGAGGAACGCGCGCCGGCCCAGCACGCCGCCCGGGTGGAGCCGCTGGAAATCCTGCGGCGCGAAGCCGCGCGCCGCGGCGAGCGCAATCGCCAGCGCGTCGCCCAGCGCCTGGGCCACGAGCGCGCTGGTGGTCGGCACCTCCGGCAGCGGGCCCGCCTCGGCGACGTCCCCATAGGCGATCGCGACCTGCGCCCTTTGAGCGAGCGGAGAGTCGGCGTGGGCGGTGAGCGCGATCACGGGACACTCGAGGCGCTGAAGCAGCGGCAGGAGCGGCTCGAGATCGTCGCCCGCGCCCGAGTGCGACACCACCAGCGCGACGTCGCCGGGCTCGATCAGGCCCGAGTCGCCGTGGAGCGCGTCGACGGGATGGAGGTAGTGGGCGGGCGCCCCGGTGGACGTCAACGTGGCCGCGATCCGGCGCGCGACCAGGCCGCTCTTGCCCACACCCGTGGTGACGATGCGGCCCCTGCGGTCCTCGAGCAGGCGCACCGCGGCTGCGAATGCCTCGTCGAGCCGCTCCGCCACGGCAGCGAGCGCCCTTGCCTCGGCCCGCAGCACCCCGCGGCCGCGCTCGAGCGTTTCAGAGACGACACGCGCGCTCATTCAAACCTCCCGACCGGCGGCGCCTGGGCCTCGAGTCCGTCGGCGCCGTAACGCGCGAGCACGTCATTCCACAACCCGCGCGCCTTGAGCACGTGCTCGAGCGCCTCGCGCGCGGCGCCGAATCCGCCGGGCGATGCGCTGGTCCAGGCCGCCAGGCCGAGCACGACCTCGTGCGCGTCGGCGACCGCCATCGGATAGCCGACCGCCTTGAGCGCCGGCACATCAGGCAGGTCGTCGCCCAGGAAGGCACACTGCGCGAGCGTCACGCCGTGTTCCTTGGCGAACTTCGAGAGGCAGGCGACCTTGTCGAGGATGCCCTGGAAGCCGGGCACGTCGAGCTCTTTCAGGCGGTGCCCGACCGCGGGCGACTCCTTGCCCGAAATCACGACCACCGGCAGTCCCGCGCGCTGCGCCCACTGGAACGCAATGCCGTCCCTCACGTCGAAGCGCCGGAAGCCCCTGCCCTCGGTGTCCCAGGAGATGCCGCGATCGGTCAGCGTCCCGTCGGAGTCGAACGCCACCAGCCGG
>JBKJOC010000286.1:0-3516 GCA_046595725.1 Candidatus Eiseniibacteriota bacterium | reverse complement strand
TCGCGCGGCCGTGTCTCCCATGCCGGGCTCGTCCGCCCAGTCGTCGCCCGTGCGGGCAAAGGCGTAGAACGCGGCGAGGTGGCGGCTCAACGCCCGGGGGAGGAGGCGGGAGGCGGTCGGGAAGTTCTCGGCATGGCCGCGGGCGAGGGCCTCGCACGCCTGGTAGGCGCGCGCGAGGTCGGGGGCAAGGGTCTTGCGGGCGCTCACCGGCCGAGAGTAGCCGCCGCCCCGGGAACGGGCACGCCCAAAATCGCGGGGGAGGGCAATTTGCACGGATTGAAGCGGTGCGGACGCATTGTCCGACACCTGCCGGCGAGGGTACAATCGTCGGGCCCATTCTCGGAGGTCCCGTGCACCGATCCACCCACGTTGCGGCATTCCTTGCGCTGGTCCTCCTGCTCGCCACCGAAGCCTTTCCTGCGCGCGCGCAATGCACCTACGTCACGCTCGGCAATGACGTGCCGGTGGCGACCTCCGCCGCATCGACGTACTACACGTTCACGGGGTTGACCGGGTACTGGGGTGCGATCGCGGTGCGTCCGGACGCCGGCTCGAATCACGACCTCGCCGTCTTTTCGAATACCGCCGGGAGTCCGACCTGCGTCACCGGCCAGGTCGGAAGCTCGGCGGTCGCGACCGGCGTCGACTTCGTGGTGGGGGATTTCCGCGTCGGCAGGAACGCCACCGGGCCCTGGTACGGCAAGGCCACGAGGGTCCTGGGCGCGGGCAGCGGCGCGGCCCAACTCGACCGCGGCGGCGACACGCTGATCGTCGACGCCGC
This sequence comes from Candidatus Eiseniibacteriota bacterium, assembly GCA_046595725.1. Lineage (GTDB taxonomy): Bacteria > Eisenbacteria > RBG-16-71-46 > RBG-16-71-46 > DASYSL01 > JANPEF01. Next base: position 2,735 of record JBKJOC010000286.1, on the reverse strand, counting down.
TCCGATCGTACGCAACACCGCCCGGGTGATCGACGTCTACCAGATTTTCCTCGAAGCCAACGTGAGCTACATCGTGGACTTCCGCCCCTCCCCCGGGGTCGACGCCAAAGTTCTGATCTTTCGGAACCCGACGGCCTCGGCATACTGGGCGGGCCGCAGCCAGCACCTGCTCGAATCGAGCGGGATCACGAACTTCACCGCACCCGCGAACGAACTGTATTGCCTGGTCGTGGTCAACGACGACGGCGGAGTCTCGAACTACAGTCTCGCGGTCGAACAGTGCCAGCCGCCGATCGCGCTTCTCAGCAACACGCCGGCCTCGACCAGCCCGCCGTTGCGCTACCGCATGGACCAATCCCAACCCTACTGGAGCGCCCTCGGAGTGCGCGGCGCCGGCGCGGACAACTGGGACGTGACGACTTACAAGACCGGGCGCGGCGCTCTCGAGCCGGTGTGCTTCAAGGACAGCACGGCGACCTCGAACTCGGCAGGATCGGTAGTGGACCTGGTGGTCGGCGACTTCAGCTACAACCCGCTCGCGCCCTATTTCGGCCGCATCAACCGGGTGTCGGGATCCCAGGTCGGAGTCGTCGAATGGGATGGCGGCCCGGAGGAGCTCCTGGTCAACGACCCACCGGCACAGCGTTCGACGGGGCCTGGCGACGTGCTCGAGATCTGGGATGTCTACCTCAACGCAGCGACGCCCTACTCGATCTACTTCGAGCGCACGGGCGCGGCGAACACCTCCTTCCTCGTGTTCGCGAACACGGTGCAGGACGGGCTGATCCCGTACTGGGTGGGCCGCTCAGGCGCCGTCCTGACGGGCCAGGCGCACGCGGGCTTCACGCCCACCAAGACCGGATACCACGCCATCGCGGTGGTCAACGATGACGGTGGCGTCGGCACCTACAAGGTCGGCGTGTACGGGGGCGCGGTCGGCATTGCGCCCGGCGGGCCCACGCGGGCGACGCTCGATGCGCTGTCGCCCAATCCCGCGTTCGGGCGCACCACCATGGCGTACTCTCTGCCGCGCGCCGGCAGGGTCTCTTTCGACGTGCTCGACGTCGGCGGCCGCCTGGTCACGCGCGTGCCGGCACTCGAGGCTTTAGCCGGCCCCGGCCGCTTCACGTGGGACGCGCGCGCGGCAGGCGCGCGCACGCCTCCGGGCGTCTACTTCGTGCGCATGATGTTCGCGGGACGCCGGGTGGGGCTTCAGAAGCTCGTGCTCCTACCCTGATCCGTGCGCCGTATCCGGCGGCACGGGCCTTTTCCTGAAGATCGATGGCAACTGGAGGGTGGGACGCGCGGGCGCGGCCGTGGTTTCGGCCGGCGCTCTGTTCGGCGGACCGGCCTCGATCACGGGGGCCTTGGGGGGCTCGTTCACGGGCAGCGCCGCGGGTGGCGGGGGAGGGGCCGCGCGTGAGGTGTCCGGCACGGCCTGCACGCTGTCGGCCAGTGGCGGGGGCGGCGGGGCAGGCTTCCGCTTGAACAAGCTTTCGAGCTCCTCGCGCACTGTCGAACCCAGCTCCTGCTGCTCCTTCTGGACCTCTTTCGTGAGCTCCTTCTTGTGGGCGTCAAACAGCGCGCCGGCGACGGCGTCGATCGTGCTCTGACCGGTCCGGATCGAATCCTCAAGGGAACCGCCCAGCGCCTGGACGAGCGCCAGCAGGGACTCGGGGCCGCGCTCGAGCAGGCGCGAGGCGGTGCGCTCGGAATCCCACGACAGGGACGGATCCTTCACGGTGCCGCGCAGCTTGAGGTCGAGCGTGAGCCGGCCTCCCGGATCGAGCGCCGAGCCCGCCACGCGCAGGAGCTTTTGCGGCAGGTTCGGCACCAGCTTGGGCGGGACGAGCGCCGCAATGTCGAACGCGAGCGAGCCGTCGAGGCCGAGCGCCCCCTTCGCGAACCAGTCGGTCTCGCCGGTCGTGATCGCGAGCGGGTCGAACACGACGTGCCCCGCCGTGATGTGAAACGGCGCGGAAAGGTCGCGGAACGACAGCACCTTGAAGCGGTCGACCCCCGTGAACTCGGCGAGTTTTGCGAACACGGTTGCGCCGGCGAGCTTTCCGCCCAAGAGCTGCGCCAACCCCTTCGCCGACAGGCTCTTCCTGAGCTCGGGCGCCGTGAAGCCCACACCGTCGAGGTCGATTGTCATCTGGAGCACGCCGAAGGCGACGTTCTTCGCCGGCGTCCAGGCGGTGAAGAGTTGGTTGGCATCGACGCGGTCGGCGGTGCCGTGAATCTGGTAACGGGGATGCGCGCGGTCGTTGAAGTCGAACCACGCGGTCCCGCGCGCCTGGCCGCCGTAGGCGTCCAACGCCAGGTCCGAAACCGAGGTGACGCCGTCCTGGTAGACGAGCCGTCCCGAGAGATTCGTGCCCGCGAATTTCTGCAACTTGAACGCGCCCACCTTGAAGGAGCCCTCAGCGCGCACGCGCGGCATCGCAGAGTCGTCCCGGCGCGGCGGGAAGAGCTGGTCGCCATCGAGCGATCGCGCGCTGAGCGCAAAGCGCGCGACCGCGCCCGGGTCGCGCACGCGCGCGCGGCCCAGCGCCTGGTCGAGGAACTCGAACGGACGCTCGACCGTGCCGTCGATCAGCACGTCGCTGCGTCCGAGCCGGGCCGAGAGCCCGGTCGCCCAGGCCTTCCCGGGCGAGAGTCCGATCGTGCCGTTGATCCCGTTCACCGGGTAACCGAGGCTAAGCCCCGTGGCCGTGACATTCGCGAGCGCGACC
>JBKJOC010000090.1:0-6796 GCA_046595725.1 Candidatus Eiseniibacteriota bacterium | reverse complement strand
CGCCGAGGTCCGCCCGGCCACGATCCGCGCGACCTGGCATGGGCCGCGCTCGCTCGCCTTTGCGATCGACGCCCGGAACCTCGAGGCACGCGTCGACGCCGGTCGCCGCGGCCGCGGACTGTGGACGCTGCCGGTCGTCGTCACCGGACGGGGAGCGGATCAACTCGAGCTCGAGCCCGACTCGGTGCGCGTCGTGCTCCACTGACGCATGGGCGCCCGCGGCCCGGCAAACCGCCCCTGAAACGATTTTCGCAACCGCGCCCCGGATCGCGGGTAGCATTGAGTGACTGACCGGGCCCGTTTCGGCTCATCCCGGGGTTTGAACCCCGGAATCGCCACCATGCCTTGCACCTTGGCCAAACACCCTGGGAAGAGATCGCCATGACCCTAGTCCCGCGCCTTCGCCGCAACGCCATCCTGTGCGGCCTCTTCGGGGGCCTGCTCGTCCTGGTGCCCGGAACTCTCCGGGCCGCGGATGATGCCGAGCAGTGGAACGTTTACGTGGGTCAGGCGGTCGTCGACACGCTCGACGGCTCCCTGTCCGAGGTCTTCACGGCCGGCAGCTGGGTCCTGAACCACGATTCCTGGACCATCGAGCGCCAGGACGCCGCGACCGGCAAGCTGGTGACCGCGTGGAAGCCCGTCAAGCACAAGCTGCTCAAGCTGGCCACCGGCCCGGCCAAGGTGCGGGTCGCGGTCGCGCTCAGGAGCCTGGGCTCCGGCCGGACCGAGGTCCAGGTGACCGGCGGGATCGCCTCCCAGGCCCAGCTCAAGGGTCCGCTCCTGCCACTCGCCCAGAATGCCGGGCAGCACGAGTGCCGCGGCTACGTCGAGGATCTCAAGGTCCGCCTGGCCCAGGACCAGCTCTCCGACGGGGCCCCGTCCGCCAGCCCGCGGTCGACCTCCGGCAAGCGCTGACCGGCCACAAGGAGCAGGAGACTCGCTCGGCCGAATTTTTGCCGGTTGACAGCCCCCGGGTTCACCCCTACGTTTCCTGCAACCGGTAGACGGCCGGGGTAACTCCGAATTCGACTTCCCCACCGACGAACCTCACCGCACCAGACCCAGGCTCAAAGAGCCCCCCGGGACCCCGTCCCGGAACGGCGTCCGAGCCCGCTGCAACACTGGCGGCTGCCACGGGCGTAGGCCGAGGAGCAAGCTTCGATGGACATCATGGAACTCAAGGGCAAGACCATCTCCGAGTTGCTGTCGGTCGCTCAGGAACTGGAACTCCAGGGCACGAGCGGCCTCCGCAAGCAGGAGCTGATCTTCAAGATTCTCGAGGCGCAGACCGAGAAGAACGGACTGATCTTCGCCGAGGGCGTGCTCGAGATCCTGCCCGAGGGCTACGGCTTCCTGCGTTCGCCCGACTACAACTACCTGCCGGGCCCCGACGACATCTACGTCTCGCCCAGCCAGATCAAGCGCTTCGACCTGCGGACCGGGGACACGATCTCGGGCCAGGTACGCCCGCCCAAGGAAGGCGAGCGCTACTTCGCGCTCCTGCGGGTCGAGGCGGTCAACTTCGAGAGCCCGGACGTCGCCAAGGAGAAGATCCTTTTCGACAACCTGACGCCACTTTATCCCCAGGTGAAGCTCAACCTGGAGACCAAGGCGCGCGCGCTCGAGACTCGCATCATCGACCTGCTGGCGCCCATCGGAAAGGGCCAGCGCGGCCTGATCGTCGCGCCGCCCCGGACCGGCAAGACCATCCTGCTCCAGCGCATCGCCAACGCGCTGAGCGAGAATCACCCCGAAGTCGTGCTCATCGTATTGTTGATCGACGAGCGCCCCGAGGAAGTCACCGACATGAAGCGCACGGTCATCGGGGAGGTCGTCTCCTCGACCTTCGACGAGCCCGCCGAGCGCCACGTGCAGGTGGCCGACATGGTGATCGAGAAGGCCAAGCGCCTGGTCGAGCACAAGCGCGACGTCGTGATCCTGCTCGACTCGATCACGCGCCTGGCGCGCGCCCACAACGCGGTCGTGCCGCACTCGGGCAAGATCCTGTCGGGCGGCGTGGACGCGAACGCACTGCAGCGGCCGAAGCGCTTCTTCGGCGCGGCCCGCAACGTGGAAGAGGGAGGCTCGCTCACGATCATCGCCACGGCGCTGATCGAGACCGGCTCGCGCATGGACGAGGTCATCTTCGAGGAGTTCAAGGGCACCGGCAACATGGAGCTCGTCCTCGATCGCAAGCTGGCCGACAAGCGGATCTTCCCGGCGATCGACCTCAATCGCTCGGGCACGCGCAAGGAAGAGCTGCTGCTGGGTCCGGATACGCTGCCGCGCATGTGGATCCTGCGCAAGTTCATGAACGAACTGAACTCCCTCGAGGCGATGGAGTTCCTGATCAACAAGATCAACGAGACCAAGACCAACAAGAAATTCCTCGAATCGATGAACCAGTAGGAGGACACGATGAAGACAGGCGTTCACCCGGACTACAACCCGATCACGATCCTGTGCACGGGCTGCCAGATGGCTTACGAGACGCGCTCGACCGCGGGCAAGGACTACCACGTCGAAATCTGCTCGAACTGCCACCCGTTCTTCACGGGCAAGCAGCGCCTGCTCGACACCGCGGGCCGCGTGGAGCGTTTCCGGCGCAAGTACGGCAAGGTCGAGGACAAGACCGCCGCGCCCGAAGCGACCGAAACACCGGCGAGCTGAGGCACTCAAGGACCCGTGTCACTCCAGGAAGCCCTGGCGCGGGTCGAATCGCGCTACCGTGAGCTGACGGACGCCCTGTCCGATCCGGCCGTGCTGGCGCAGCCGAAGCAGATGATGAAGGCGGCCAAGGAACGCTCCTCGCTCGAGGCGCTCATCCAGGCCGCCGCCGAGCTGCGCGACGTCGAGAAACAGATCGAGGGCGACAATGAGCTGGCGCGCTCGGGCGACGCCGAGATGGCCGCGCTCGCCAACGCCGAGTTGCCCGAGCTGACGGCGCGGCAGGAAACGCTCGCGCAGCGCGTCCACACCCTGCTCCTGCCCAAGGATCCGCTCGACGACAAGAACGTGGTCCTCGAGATCCGCGCCGGCACCGGCGGGGAGGAGGCTGCGTTGTTCGCCGGCGAGATCTTCCGCATGTACCAGAAATTCGCCGAGCGCAATCGCTGGAAGATCGAGGTGCTCTCCTCCTCGCCCGCCGAGATGGGCGGGATCAAGGAGGTCGTCGCCGCGATCGAGGGCGAGGGCGCCTACGCCAAGCTCAAGTGGGAGTCGGGCGTCCACCGCGTCCAGCGCGTGCCCGCGACCGAGGCCCAGGGCCGGATCCACACCTCCGCCGCGACCGTCGCCGTGCTGCCCGAGGCCGAGGATGTCGACGTCACGATCAAGGACGACGATATCGTGGTCGACGTCTACCGTTCCGGCGGACCGGGCGGCCAGGGCGTCAACACGACCGACTCGGCGGTGCGCATCCATCACCTGCCCTCGGGCCTGATCGTGACCTGCCAGGACGAGCGCTCGCAGATCAAGAACCGCGCGAAGGCGATGAAGGTGCTCCGTGCCCGCCTGCTTGACCACCAGATCCGCAAGGAGGCCGACGAGCGCGCGCGCCAGAGGAAGGAACAGGTCTCGACCGGCGACCGCTCGGCCAAGATCCGGACCTACAACTTTCCGCAGGGCCGCGTCACCGACCACCGGATCGGGCTCACGCTCTACCGCATCGACGCCGTGATGGAAGGCGAGATCGACTCCCTGATCGACGGCATGGCCGCGGCCGACGCCGCCGACAAGCTGCGCGAGGCCGGCATCGGCGACGGACGCAAGGCGGTCCCGGTCAAGGGTGCCGAGGACGACGGCGCATGACCGTGCGCGAAGCGCTCGATGGCGCGGCGCGGCAACTCGGGCAGGCGGGCGTGGCGAACGGCCGGGGAGAGGCGGAACTGCTCCTCGGCCGTCTGCTTCATAGCTCGCGCGCCGACCTCTACCTGCGGGATCGCGACGAGTTCGACACCGGGGCCGCGCGCACGCTTGCGCTCTGGCTGCTGCGCCGGGCGGGCGGCGAGCCCGTCCAGTACATCGTGGGCGAGGCCGCCTACCGGGACCTCGTGCTCGAGGTCGGGCCGGGCGTATTCATCCCGCGGCCCGAGACCGAACTGCTGGTCGAGGAGACGCTCGCGTTCCTCAAGGACGTGGCGCGCCCGCGTGTGCTCGAATGCTGCACGGGCTCGGGCGCGATCGGGCTGGCGATCGCGACCGAGCGTCCGGACGCGACCGTCGTCATGACCGAGCTCTCCCCGCGGGCGATCGCGTTCGCGGCGCGCAATCGAGCCCGGCTCTCGTCCGGCGACCGAGATCGCACCCACCTCGTGCTGGGAGACCTGGCCGACGCGCTCATCGGCCCGTTCGACGCGCTGGTGGCAAACCCACCCTACGTCGCCGAAAGCGAGCGACCGCTCCTGCCGCGCGAGGTGCTCGACCATGAACCCGAGCTTGCGCTTTTCGCCCCGGACGGCGGCCTGGCCGCAGTCCATCGATTGATCGAGCAAGGCGCGCGGGTGGTGCGCCCCGGAGGGCTGGTGGCGCTTGAACTGGGTGAGGGGCAAGGCGATACTGTCGAGGCGCGCATCCTCGAGCATCCGGCGTACGAGCCCGCGCGCCTGCGTTTGGACCTCGCCGGGCGAACGCGCATGGCGCTCGCCCGGCGCAGGTCTTCCCCCGGCGTGCAAGGACGGACGTGATGACGGCAACCGCGACGGAGCGAACTTCCATGGATTGTCTCGTCCTTACAGGCGGCCGCCCGCTGTCGGGCTCGGTCGAAGTCGCGGGCGCCAAGAACGCGGCGCTTCCCCTCATGGCCGCCACGCTGCTCGCCCCGGGCGAGCATGTCCTGACGCGCGTGCCGCACCTCGCCGACACGCTGACCATGGTGCGCGTGCTCGAGGCCCTGGGCGCCAGGTGCCGGTGGGACGACGGCAGCCTCAGGATCGACACCTCGACCTGCTCGTCGGTCGAAGCCCCGTACGAGCTGGTCAAGACGATGCGGGCCTCGGTCTACGTGCTCGGCCCGTTGCTTGCGCGCTTCGGCCGCGCGCGCGTGTCGTTGCCGGGCGGCTGCGCCTGGGGACCGCGCCCGGTCGACCTGCACATCAAGGGCATGGAGGCGCTCGGCGCCACGATCGAGATCGACGAGGGCTACATCGTCGCCAACGCCGGGCCGGGACTGCGCGGCACGCGCTTCACGTTCCCGGTCTCGAGCGTGGGCGCGACCGGCAACCTGCTGATGGCGGCGGTCCTCGCGCGCGGCCTGAGCGTGATCGAGAACGCGGCGATCGAGCCCGAGATCACTCAGCTCGCGGAATCCCTGGTCGCGATGGGCGCAAACATCGAGGGCATCGGCACCGCGCGCCTCGAGATCGAGGGCGTGGAAGCGCTCACCCCCGCGAGGGTCGAGGTCATCGCCGACCGCATCGAGGCCGCGACCTACCTGGTGGCCGGCGCGATCACGCTCGGCGATGTCACCATCACGCGCTGCCAGCCCGGGCACCTCGCCGCCTCCCTGGGCGCGCTCGAGGCGGCCGGCGCTCGCATCACGATCGATGGGTTGTCGGTCCGCCTGCAATCGAACGGCCGGCCCCGCGCGAGCGAGATCACGACCAACATCTATCCCGGCTTCCCGACCGACATGCAGGCCCAGATGATGGCGCTCGCCACCATCGCCGATGGCACGACCATCATCACCGACACGATCTACCACGACCGCTTCACGCACGCGCCCGAGCTGACCCGCATGGGCGCGGACATCCGCGTCGAGGGCAACGTCGCCACGGTCAAGGGCAGGGGCTCCCTGAATGGCGCTCCGGTGATGGCGACCGACCTGCGAGCTTCCGCCGCGCTCGTCCTGGCCGGCCTCGCCGCCGAGGGCGAGTCGATCGTCACCCGCATCTACCATCTCGACCGCGGCTACGAGAATCTCGCGGCCAAGCTCCAGAAGCTCGGCGCGCAGATCGAGCGCAGGCCGGAGTAGCTCACTCCATGAGCCGGCAGCTCGCGGTCGTCGGCACCGCCGGCCACATCGACCATGGCAAGACCGCGCTCGTCCGCCGCCTGACGGGCGTCGATACCGATCGCCTCAAGGAAGAAAAAGAGCGCGGGATCTCGATCGATCTCGGGTTCGCGCCGCTTATGACGCCCGCCGGGCGCAAGGTCGGCATCGTCGACGTTCCCGGGCACGAGCGCTTCGTGCGCAACATGCTGGCGGGGGTCGGCGGCATCGACGCGGTCCTGCTCGTGATCGCCGCCGACGAGGGCGTGATGCCGCAGACGCGCGAGCACTTCGCGATCGTCAAGCTGCTCGAGGTGCCGCGCGGCATGATCGTGCTTACCAAGGTTGACCTTGTGGACGACTCCGCGTGGCTCGACGAGGTCGAGTCCGACGCGCGCGCACTCGTCCTGGGCTCGTTTCTCGAGGATGCGGAGGTGGTCCGCTTCTCGGCCGTGACGGGCGAGGGCCAGGACCTTTTGCTGGCCGGGCTCGATCGCCTGCTGGAGGGCGAGCCCGACCGCCCGGGCGGCGAGGCCGCGCGGCTTCCGATCGACCGCGTGTTCACGGTCGAGGGCTTCGGGACGGTGGTGACCGGCACGCTCTGGCGCGGGCGCGTGGCGGCGGGGGACACGGTCGCGATCGAGCCTGCCGGCAGGAGCGCGCGCGTCCGCAGTGTGCAGGTCCACGGCATGCCCGTGGAGTCAGCATCGGCCGGGCAGCGCACCGCGTTCGCGCTCCATGGGCTTGCGCGCGAGGACCTGGCGCGGGGCGACTGGGTCCTGGCGCCGGGCTCGCTCTCCCCGT
>JBKJOC010000086.1:0-10606 GCA_046595725.1 Candidatus Eiseniibacteriota bacterium | reverse complement strand
CGTACTTGGTCGAGATGCCGGGATTCGGGGGATCCCGAGCCTGTTCCTGTTCAAGGGCGGCAAGGTGGTCGAGCAGATCGTCGGCCTGGTGCCGAAGCAGCAGATCGTCAAGAAGATCGAGGGCCACCTTTCGGCCTGACGCCTGGTGCGGAACGACATGGAGCGGGACGGGTTGCGTGGCGACCCGTCCCGTTTTCTTTTGCCGCGGCCGGATGACGCGAGCCCGACCCCGCGGTACCATGGGCCTGGCCCCATGACTCGAAAACCCCTCCCGGAGGACCGATGGCCCGCTCCCTCGTCCCAGAAACTGTCGAGCAGTACATCGCGCGCGTCGCGACCCAGGAGACCCCGGTCCAGCAGAAGCTGCGCGCCGAGACCGCACAGCTGGCCGAGGCCGGCATGCAGATCGGCGCCGACCAGGGCGCGTTCTTCGCGCTGCTCATCCGCGCCACCGGCGCCCGGCGGGCGATCGAGATCGGGACGTTCACCGGCTACAGCGCGCTCGTGGTGGCTTCCGCGCTGCCCCCGGACGGCAAGTTGATCGCCTGTGACGTGAGCGAGGAGTGGACCGCGATCGGCCGCCGTTACTGGCAGGAGGCCGGCGTTTCGGAGAAGATCGACCTTCGGATCGGGCCCGCCACCGAGACGCTCGCCAAGCTGCTCTCGACCGAGGGGCCGTCGAGCTTCGACTTCGCGTTCATCGACGCCGACAAGCCGTCCTACGACGCCTACTACGAAGCGTGCCTCATGCTCATCAAGCCCAACGGCCTGATCGCGATCGACAACGTGCTGTGGAGCGGCAAGGTGGCGGACGATACCGTGCATGACGCTTCGACCGACGCGCTGCGCGCCCTCAACGAGAAGGTCGCACGCGACCCGCGCGTCGAGGCCTGCCTGCTCACGGTCGGCGATGGCGTCATGCTGGTGCGGGTCAAGGGCTAGCGGACCTCCGCGCGCGCACCGCGAGCCCGATCCCGCCCAGCACGAGCACCGACGACACGAGCAGGCGCGGGGTCAGCGCCTCGCCCAGGAATGCCACCCCGCCGAGCGCCGCCAGCACCGGCACCGCAAGCTGGAGCGTGGCGGCACGCGCCGCGGTGAGGCCGGGGAGCGCTCGATACCACAGCGCATAGCCGAGCCCGGAGGCGACCGCGCCCGAGGCGATCGCCAGCGCCACGCCCTGCCCGCTGGCATGCCGGGGCCCCGGGACGAGTGCGGTCAGGAGGACGAACGGCAGCGCGCGCCCGAAGTTCGCGGCCGTCTCCCCCAGCGGGTCCGTCGCCCCGCGGCCCCGCAAGGTGTAGACGCCCCACGCGACGCCCGCCAGCGCCATCAGGAGCGCCGCGCCCACGGGCGGAGCGTCGAGCCCGGGCGCAACCAGCCCGCCCAGTCCCAGGAGCGCGAGCCCGTATCCGGCCCACTCGAGCGGGCGCGGGCGTTCCCCCGCGGCGAGCGCCGCGGTCATCATCGTGAGCTGGACCGAGCCGAACAGGATCAGCGCGCCGGATCCCGCGCCCAGCCGCACGTAGGCGAACGCGAACGCGGCCGCGTAGAGCGCGAGCGCGAAACTCGAGGCGAACCCGTGCAACGAGCGGATCACCCGCCACGGGCGGCCCTTCGCCAGGGCGAGCAGGATGAGCGTGCCCGAGAGGATCCGCAGGAACGTGAAGCTTCCGGGATCGATCGCGCCCGCCCCGATTGCCGCGCGGCAGAGCAGCGAGTTGGCGGCGAAGCCGAGGAGCGCGAGCGCCGCCGCCGGCGCGAGCGGGATCCTCACGGGAAGCGCGTTCCAGCGGCAAACTCCTCCCACGAGCGCCCGTCCACGTGCTGGTACTCGCGCCAGCGCACGACCAGGCCGCCCGCGAGTTGGACGAGGACAGCGCCGTGGTACTGGTGGCTGCCTTCGTACGTGTACTCCGCGGCGCCGAACTGCCGGGGCGCGTCGAACACGACGTAGTGCCACTTCACCCGCTGATCGCGGCCCTCGTCGTTCTCGAAGAACGCGCGCAGCGCCGCCCGGCCCACGATCGCATAGCGGATGGGGTCGGCGTAGCGCACGTCCTCGGCGAACTCCGAGGCCGCGGCGGCGTAGTCGCGCCGCGTCCATGCGTCCCCGAGGCGATCGAGCTTGGCGCGGAACTCCGAGTCGGTCAGGAGGGGTCGCGCCGGGTGAACCTCGCGCGGCTCGCCGGCCAGCCGGGCATAGACGACGTGGTTCAGGAACCCGTCGCCGATCCGGTGCGACCCGCGGCGGACGCTCTCGAGGCGAAACCCGAGGCGCTCCGGCACGGCGCGCGAGCGGAGGTTGCCTTCGGCGCACCACATCTCGATCCGGTGGACGTCCATGACGCCGAACATGTGGTCTGCGACCGCGCCCACCGCCCGCGTGGCCAGGCCTTTGCCAAGGTAAGGCGTGCCCACCCAGTACCCGAGCTCCGCCGTCCCGTCGCGCGGGTAGATCGCCCAGCAGATCACGCCGCCGGCGAGCACGCCGTCCTCGAAGATCCCGAGGTGAAAGCCCTCGCCCGCCGCCGCCTTCGACTCGAAGCCTGCGAGGAACGCCGCTGCGTCGGCCGCCGAGCGCAGCTCCGGCGACCAGCGCAGCCAGCGGTCGAGATGCTCGCGGTCGTGCTCGACCCGCGCGTGAAGCTCGGGCGCGTCGGCCGCACGAAGCGGGCGCAGCCGCGTGCCCGGCCCGAGATCGAGTTCGATCATGCGTCGAAACTCCCCGCATCGATCCGCGACTGGACAAGGCGTGCCACCGGCCACGCCGCGTCGGCCTGGTTCGAGAGGACGACCAGGGTCAGGTTCCGGTCGGGGTCGTGACGCAGGAGCGCCGAGACGCCCGGGTTCGAGCCCTCCTTCTGCCAGTGGTCGACGCGACCACCCGGATCCTTCTGGAACCACGGACCGAGTCCCCACCAGCCCGAACCCCGCTCGAGATCGCGGTCGTGGCGCTGGGGCGTGAGGAACGCCTCGGTCTGAGCAGGCGTGAGCAGCCGGCCCGCCAGAATAGCGGAGGCGAAGCGCTCGAGGTCGGGCGCGGTGACGTTGGCGCCGCCGTCGGGTGAGCCGATCGGCGGATAGGAATAGATGTTCCGCTTCCAGGCCGCACCGCCGTCCAGCGGATCGGCGCCTTCGGCAACGTTCTCGTGCACGCGATCCATGCGCACGAAGTCCGACTCGGCCATGAGGGCCGTGGCGAAGACCCGCGTGCGCACGACATCGCGGTAGGGCATGCCCGCCGCCTGCTCGATCATCAGCCCGAGCAGCACGTAGCCGACGTTGCAGTAGCGGCAGCGCTCGCCCGGCGCGAAGTTCGCGGGCTTGTGCACGAACTGTGGCAGCAGATCGGCGGTCTCGAGCACACCGTAGTTGGGACGCAGGCGGAACAGCGCCTCGTAGCTCTCCCCTGCCTCCTCGTCCGCATCGTCGGCGATTCCCGAGCTGTGCGTCAGCAGGTGCCGGGCCGTCACGGCGTCCGAGATCGTGGTGTCCCTGAGCCCTAGATAGGGAATCACCGGCGTGTCGAGCGTGAACGCGCCGGCCTCGACCTGCTGGAGCGTTGCGACCGCGGTGAACAATTTCGTGATCGAGGCGGTGTCAAAGCGGGTCGCCATCGTCGGCGGCACGCGCCACGCCCGACTGGCCCACCCGTAGGCGCCCTCGAACTGCGGCGACCCGTTGCGCGTGAGGCGAACCACACCGGAGAAGGCGTCCTGCGCCGCCAGGTCGCCGATCGCGGCGCCCAAGTCTTCCGCCGGGCTCACCGCATCTCCCTCAACTGGACAAGCGCGCACAGTGCCTGGTTGACCGGCGTCGGGATGCCCAACTCCGCACCGCGCCGGGCGACATATCCATTGAGCGCGTCGATCTCGGTTCTCCTGCCGCGCGCGAGGTCCTGCGCGGTGGACGAGGTCGCCTCCGGCATCGCGGCCGCCAGTTTCCAGGCTGCCAGGGCGAGGTCGCCCTCGGGCAGCGGCACGCCGGCGGCGCGCGCGACCGCCTCGGCCTCGCCGACGGCGCGGGTGACGACCTCGCGCGCGGCCGGGTCCTGCGCGATCGCGGCGTACCGAGCGTCGCCCAGCGCGGAGACCGCGTTGAATGCACAGTTCATGATCAGCTTGATCCACAGGTCGGGCGCGATGTCGTCGACCAGGCGGCACGGCACGCCGGCGCGCTCGAAGGCGTGGGCCAGCGCCTCCGCCTCGGCGCGATGGCTTGCCCCGTGCGGCACGCCGAGGATCAGGTCGCCGCGGCCGGTGTGGCGCACGTGCCCCGGGCCGGCCATCGCGGCCGCGACGTAGACGACCGCGGGCACGGCGATGAAGCCGCCGGCCTCATGCATGTGAGCGGTGTTCTCGAGCCCGTTCTGGAGGCTCACGACCAGCGCGCCGTCCACGAGGTGGGGCGCGATCACGCGCGCGGCCTCCCTGGTGTCGATCGACTTGACGCAAACCAGCACGAAGCGCGCGCCGCGCACGCTCGCCGGGTCGGTTGTCGCGGCGACCGGGATCGTCTCGTCCCAGTCGCGGCTCTCGATGCGCAGACCCTTGTCCGCCATCGCCTGGACGTGCGGCGCACGCCCGATCAAGGTCACCGGCTCGCCCGCGCGCGCCAGCATGCCGCCAAAGAAGCTGCCAACGGCGCCCGCGCCCAGGACCGCGATCACGCGCGGCTCCCGTGCTCGAGCGTGGTGATCCCCAGGGCGGGCGCGAGGCGGCTGAGCATCAGGTGCCGGCCGGCAGGCCGTACTTGTCCTTGAGCACCGCGAGATGATGCCGCACGTGGCCGATCATGATGTAGGGCAGCGCGCGCACCGTGATGCGGTTGTTGTTCGCGGTGCCCTCCTTCTCCCACGCCTCCTTGCTGAAGCCGCAGACGAGCAGCGCGTTGGAACGCCGTACGAGCGTGAACTCCTCGAGCAGGTTCGGCAGCGGCGTCGCGTCGTGGCCGGCGTGCTCGCCCCAGAGCTCCTCGTCGAAACCGGGCATCGACTGCGCGTCGCCGCGCGCGACTGCAAGGATGCGGTATCCCATGACCCGCTCGGCGTCGATGACGTGGCCGACGAGCTGGCGCACGCTCCACTTTCCGGGCGCGTAGCGATCCTTCTCGTTTGCGGCTGGAATCGGCGCGAGAGCGGCGCGCACGTCGTCGATCTGGCGGGTGAACGACGCGAGGACGTCGGCCTCGGGCACGCGGGCGACGTAGGGTTCGAAGGCCGGGTTGTAGTCGCCGGCGACGGGACGCTCGATGGTCATCATGGGGTCCTCCACGTCATTGCCTCGGAGAAGGCGGGAAGCGCTTTGACCGCGTCCATCGTCAGCGGCGGCTTGGGATCGGGAACCAGCGGGGCGAGCGATCGCCCGAACCAGGCGACATCATGCCACTGTCCGAACTTGGATCCCACGGCTTCGTACACGCCGATAAGGCGGAACCCCATCGCCTCGTGCAGGCCCACGCTCCCCGGATTCGGCAGCGTTGCGCCGGCAAACACGCGCCGGAAGCCCTGGAGCTCGAGGATCGCGAGCAGCGAGCGATAGAGGCCGCGCCCGATTCCCTGCCGGTGAAGCCCGTCGCGCACGTAGGCCGAGACGTCGCACGACCAGGCGTACGCAGCGCGATCACGATGGCGGCCACCGTAGGCGTACCCGAGGATCACGCCGTCCCGCTCGGCCACGAGCCAGGGGTGATCAGGCGCCACCAGGGCGAGGCGGCGGGCCATCTCCGCGGGCTTGGGGGGAACCAACTCGAAGGACGTCGCCCGCGCGATCACGGCGGGCGCGTAGATCGCGGCCAGCTCCGGAGCGTCCCGCTCCTCGGCCAGCCGCGCGGTGATCATCCCTGCTGGGCGGCGAGATCGGCGAAGCGGCCGTCGCGCAGTTCCTGAAGCGTCTGCTGGATCTCCTCGGGCGTGTTCATGACGAACGGCCCGTAGCGCGCGACCGGCTCCTTGATCGGCGCGCCCGAGACCAGGAGGAAGCGCGCGGGCCCGTCGAGCGCGTTCGCCGTGATGCCATCGCCGTCCCGGAACACCACGAGGCGCGGGCCCTGAATCCGCACGTCCTCGCTGCCGAAGCTCGCCACGCCCTCATACAGATAGGCGAACGCGGCGTGCCCGCGCGGGATGGGATGCGTGAACCGCTTGTCCTCCGGCAGGTGTACGTCGAGGTACGTCGGCTGCGCCACGATGTCGGTCACGGCCCCGAAGACGCCGTCGACTTCGCCGGCGACGATCTTGATCGTGCCGCCGCCGTCCACCTCGACCGACGGAATCTCGGGCGCGCGGAACTCCTGGTAGCGCGGCTTGCTCATCTTCTCGCTCTTTGGCAGGTTGACCCAGAGCTGGAAGCCGAAGTTCCCCATGGGCCCCACCTCCGGCATCTCTTCGTGCAGGATCGCGCGGCCGGCACTCATCCACTGCACGTCACCCTTGCCGATCACGCCTTCGCGCCCGGTCGAGTCCTTGTGCCGGACCGACCCTTCGAGCATGTACGTCACCGTCTCGATCCCGCGATGTGGGTGCATCGGGAAACCGGCCTCGTAGTCGCAGGCGTTCGTCGAGCCGAAGTGATCGAGCAGGAGGAATGGATCGAGCGATTCGAGGGCGCGGCTGTGGATGCTGCGGCGCAACAGGACGCCGGCCCCGTCGCGCGCGGACTGGGGCTCGATCGTGGTGGCGATTTCGCGGATGTTCACTTCTCCTCCGATGGGGGGTGGGTGTCCGCACTTTTGGATGCGGCGACCCCCGGATTCCGTGCGTCTCCCGGGCGTGATCCTGGGAGCAATGTCCGCCGAATCCAAGGATTCTGCGCGCGTGCGCATCGCCCTGCAACACTTCGCCAGGGTCTTCATGTACATGCTCGCGACGGGCGTCACCCTCTACGTTCCGCGAGGCGCAGGAGGGCGGCGGAACTCGCCGATTCGTCTACTCGGAGTCACCCTTTCGGCCCGAACACGACCTCAAGGTGAGCTGGTGACCTTCGATCTGCGCAAGGGCGACTATGTCTTCCGCAGAACCCACGTCGTCATCGCGCGTTGTCCCTGGACGATGGTGGTCTTGAGCGGATCAAGCCACGTGCCGCCCAGGCGCTCCGTCCAGTCGTCGAGCATCGCGGCGTCGACCAGGTAGCGCTCGCTGCCGTCGGGCAGGCCGAAGCGGCGGCCCTCGAGTCGGCACACCTGGCGCTCGATGCCAATGGAGGACGCGAGGCGCGCGAAGAAGACGCCGCCCGGCGCGACGCAGCGCCACGTGCCGCGCAGCATGGCCTCGAACCGGGCGTCGTCCTGCGCGAAATGAAGAACCGCGCTGCTGATCGCGAAGTCGGCGAAGGCGTCGGGGAAGCTCATGCGCTCGACCGGCTCGTGATGGATCTGCGATGCCGGAAGGTCCGGCGCAAGGCGCGCGGCCAGCACGCGAACGGCGGAGACGGCCAGGGGATCCTCGTCGGCGGCGAAGACGTCGAACCCGGAGCGGAGCAGCCAGGCCAGGTTGCGGCCGGCGCCGCATCCCGCGTCGAGCACCCGCATTCCCGGCCGGAGGTGTCCGCGCTGGATCTGGTCGAACAGGTAGATGTCGATCCCGCCGAATTCCTCCGCGGGGTTCAACGTCCCCGCCCCCGCGTGACGCTCACGTTACGCAGGACGGTGCGGTCGGGCAGGCGCCGGCACGAGGCGCTTCATGCGCCGCCCCGATTGCGCATCGCGTCCAGGCTCCATGGTCCCGGGCCGGCAGCCGCGAAGTAGAGCCAGATGAAGCAGAACAGGACAGTCGCGTGAACAGCCCCAGCAGGAGGAGCGCGCCGCCAAAGACCTCGAGCACGCCGGCGATCCAGGGCAACGACCCGACGGCGAGCTGCATGGCCTCCTTCCCCTCCACCAGCGGGAAGCCGAACAGCTTCACCGTGCCGTGCGTGATGAAGAGCGCGGCCGCGACGATGCGCAGAACGCTGAGCAGTTCCGGGGACCAGCGGACGAGCGGAAACGATCGTGACACGAAGACCTCCCTGGACGGGGCGGGGCGTCTACTCGTTCGAAGGATGCGTCGTTTCGGGGAGTCCGAGCACACTCGGTCGCCGGCGTCAGCCGCACCGCCGTTCTCAAGCCTTCCCCCTGATCCTCTCATACTCGGCGATGTACGCGGCTGGCGTGGTCGACGCGATGATCTTCCCGAGTGCGGGCAGCGGCAGCTCTTCCACCTGCTTGAAACGCACGCACGACTTGCCCATGGCGAGCTTCTTCCCGGCCTTCTTGAACGCGGCCTGGAGGGCCTTGAGCTGCCTGGGGCTCTGGTAGACGCCCATGAGGTAGAGCGCGTTGTGGTTCTTCTGGACTGCGAGGGCCGCATAACACAGCGGCTTTTTGTTGTAGGTGTCCGGGTAGCGCGATAGCGGAACCTGCCAGCCGGGATAACCCGACGTCATCACTTCCTCGTAGCCCCTCGGCACGCTCGCGCGGACGACGTCGAGCACGGCCGCGAACACGGCGCGCCGGTCGGCGGGCAGCTCCTTGAGATAGGCCGCGACGGTCTTCGCGTTGCTCTTCGCCATGCAATCACTCCTTGTAGCCACGACCGCGGTCTTCCGCCGCGCGATGGCGCACGAACTCCATCACCGGCACACCATAGCCGCAGCTTGTCATGGTGGATTCGATCTCGAGCGTCACGACCTGCCGCACCAGCGGTGTCGGGCCCGAGCGGTCGCCCTCGAGCAGCATCCCGGCGAGCGGCGAGTCCGCCAGCGGCTCGGCGAACGCCCTGCCGTAGAGGCGCACGATCGCGGCGTCCGCCGATTCGAACGAGCAGACCATGATCGTCATCGGGCCGCCGGCCCTCGAGTGGCGCAGGGTCTCGTTGCCGCTGCCTCGGTAATCGAGATACGCGACGCGTGTCGGGCTCAGGATATGGAGCGGTACGCCGCCCTTGGGCGAGACGTTGACCGCGCCGATGCCATGCGGGCCCACGGCCAGCGCGGGATCGGCGGAGGCGACGAAGAACAGCGGCGCGTTCCGGATGAGCGCGGCCTGTTGGTCGGTGATCGCAGGGGAATGGCTCGCCACGGGCGCTCCTTCCGAAGTCGGAAACGCCGATTCTCGCAGAACGCCGGACGCCGTGCCAGCGTGCGGCCATGAAGGCCAGGATCAGCCGTGGGCTCGATCAACCTCGAAATTCGAGATGTGGCGTCGCCGCCCCTGTCGTGAGAGCATCGCCGCCATGAACGAGCGCGCCCTCGAGTTTCGCCGGCTGCACGAGGCCGGATGTTTCGTCCTGCCGAATCCGTGGGACGTCGGCAGCGCGCGCTTGCTCGAGTCGCTCGGGTTCAGCGCGCTCGCCTCGACCAGCGCGGGCTTCGCCTGGTCGATCGGCCGCGCGGACACGCAGGTGATGCTCCCCGAAGTGCTCGCGCATCTGCGCGCGCTCGTCGCGGCGGTCGAATTGCCGATCAACGCCGACTTCGAGGGCGGCTACGCGGTGGCGCCCGAGGACGTCGCCACGAACGTCGCCGCCGCGGCCGCGACCGGCATCGCCGGGCTCTCGATCGAGGACTCGACGAACGACGCGGCCCATCCCCTGTTCGATCTCACGCTCGCGGTCGAGCGCATCGCCGCGGCGCGCCGCGCGCTCGATACCAGCGGGACGGGCGTCCTCCTGACCGCCCGCTATGAGGGACTTCGCTTCGGCCGGACGGATGTCGGCGAGGCGATCGAGCGCCTGACCGCCTACGCCGCAGCCGGGGCCGATTGCTTGTACGCTCCCGGTTTGCGCGCGCGGGAAGACATCGTCGCCGTCGTCAAGGCGGTAGCGCCGAAGCCGGTGAACCTGCTGGTCGGCAGCGATTTCACGACGCTCTCCAAGGCGGCCGCGCTCGGCGTCCGGCGGATCAGCGTCGGCGGGGGTCTCGCGCGCGCGGCCTGGGCGGGGTTCTTCTCCGCGGCCCGCGAGATCGCCGATCAGGGCACGTTCACGAATCTTTCCCGCGCGATTCCCTTCGACGAGATCGACCGCAGCTTCCCCCCGACGGAACGCTAGTCAGCCGCGCGGCCCTCGGACAAAAAAGGGGAGGATCCGAAGATCCTCCCCGTCCATCGCCTGCGGCGACGGCTAGATCATCGACATGTAGCGCTCGACCTCGTATTTCGTCACCTGGATGCGGAACAGGTCCCACTCGATCCGCTTGTTCTCGATGAACTTCGAGAACACGTGGTCGCCCAGGCATTCGCGCACCAGCGCGCTCTTCTCGGTCAGCTTGACGGCCTCGTCGAGCGAGCCCGGAAGCTCCTCCACGTTGAACTTCTTGCGCTGCTCGCTCGTCATGTGGAACACGTCCTCCTCGAGCGGCGGCCGCAAGTCGTACTTGCCGTTGACGCCCGCCATGCCCGCCGCGAGCAGCACCGCGAACGCCAGGTAGGGGTTCGCGGCCGGGTCCGGGAAGCGCACCTCGATGCGCGTCGCCTTCTCGTTGCCGGGCTTGTACATCGGCACGCGGATCAGCGCCGAGCGGTTCTTCTGGCCCCACGCCAGGTAGGCCGGAGCCTCGTAGCCCGGCACCAGCCGCTTGTACGAGTTCACCCACTGGTTCGTCACCGACACCAGCTCACGCGCGTGCTT
>JBKJOC010000516.1:0-4409 GCA_046595725.1 Candidatus Eiseniibacteriota bacterium | reverse complement strand
GGCCAGGACGCCTACCTGAATGCGCCGACCGGCACGGGCAAGACGCTCGCCTACCTGCTGCCCCTGTTCTGCCGCATCGTGCCGGAGGAGGAGGCGACCCAGGTGGTGATCGTCGCTCCGACCCACGAGCTGGCGATCCAGATCCAGCGCCAGTGCGGCGAGCTCGCGGTCAACGCGGGCTGGCCGATCCGCTCGATCCTGCTGGTCGGCGGCACGTCGATCGAGCGCCAGCTCGACAAGCTCAAGAAGAAGCCGCAGGTGGCGATCGGCACCCTGGGCCGGATTCACGAGCTGCTCGACATGGGCAAGCTCAAGGTCAAGGCGCTCAAGGCGCTCGTGATCGACGAGGTGGATCGCATGTGGGTTCCCGAGAGCATGGGTGCGCTCAAGGAGCTGATCGCAGCCGCACCGGCTGCGCGCCAGTTGATCCTCGCGTCGGCCACCCTGCAGGAGGGAGGCGCAGGCGCGTTCTCGGAGGTCGCGCCCGCCCTGGTGCTCCTTCAGACCGGCGACGAGCCCGTCAACGTGAACATCGAGCACTTCTACCTGGTGTGCGAGGAACGCGACAAGCCCGAGGTCCTGCGCAAGCTGCTCCATGCGCTGGTGCCCGAGCGCGCAATGGTCTTCGTCAAGCAGAGCGCGATGGTGGAGGAAATTGCCGGGCGGCTCGGGCACCACAAGGTGCCCGCGGTGGCGCTCCACGCGGAGGGCGACAAGTTCAGCCGCAAGCACGCGATGGACGAATTTCGCAGCGGCCGGGTGCCGGTGATGATCGCCTCCGACATCGGCGCGCGCGGGCTCGACATCCAGGGCATCACGCACGTGATCAACCTCGATGCGCCGAGCCAGAGCATGGCCTACTTGCATCGCGTCGGCCGCAGCGCGCGCGCGGGAGCGAGCGGCCAGGCCGTGACTCTGGTGACCGAACAGGAATTGCGCTGGATCCGCCGCTACGAGGCCGAGCTCGGAATCCTGGTGCAGGCGATGCGCCTGCGCGAGGGCAGGATGATCCCCGCGTCCGGCGAGCCGCATCGCGTCCGATCGGGCCGCGACTAGCGGCTCAGCGGGCGACCGTCCCGAACAGCGCGCCGATCGCGGCCGTGACGCCCATCGCGATCGCGCCCCAGAAGGTCACTCGCGCGACGCCCCGGGGCAGGGGCGCTCCCCCGATGTGAGCCGCCAGTCCTCCGAGGATCGCAAGGAGCAGGAGCGAGCTTCCGACCACCATGGGGGCCAGGATGCCGTGGGGCGAGAAGATCACGAGCAGAAGCGGAAGCAGGGCCCCGATCGCAAACGACGCGGCCGAGGCGAGGGCGGCCTGGAGCGGGCGCGCGCGCGAGAACTCGGTGATCCCGAGCTCGTCGCGCGCATGCGCCGCCAGCGGGTCCTTGGCCATCAAGGCCGTCGCGACCTCCGCTGCCAGCGCGGGCGCAAGTCCGCGGTCCGCATAGATCGCGGCCAGCTCCGCATGCTCCCCGATCGGGTCCGCGGCGAGCTCGTGGCGTTCGCGGTCGAGGTCCGACTCCTCGCTGTCCGCCTGCGAGCTGACCGAGACGTACTCCCCCGCGGCCATCGACATGGCTCCCGCCACGAGGCCGGCGATCCCGGCCACCAGGATCTCGGACTGCGCGCCGCGGGCCGTGGCGACGCCGACCACCAGGCTGGCAGTCGAGATCAGGCCGTCGTTTGCGCCCAGGACCGCGGCCCGCAGCCAGCTCGCACGATCCGCGCGATGACGTTCACGATGCCGCATTCGAATCCTCCTTGAACCGCGGGTAGGTCAGGGCGACCTCCCAGAAAGTCTTGGGCTCGAGGCGCGGTGTCCCGTGACGGCGCTCGATCTCATCGAGCGCGGCGCGGCGCCTTGCCCCCGTGTCCGCGGACAGGTTTGCCCCATCGGTTCTGATACGCACCGTGACCACGACGCGCGGCAGACGGACGAACTCGGTCATGCGCGCAGCGCGCAGGAGCCAATCCCAGTCGTCGGAGACGAACAGGCTCTCGTCGAACGGTCCGACCTCATCGTACAGGGTCTTGCGGTACACCATCCCGCCCGGCACGATGAAGTCGTCGCGCGCCAGGTCGTCGCGATCGAACGGCACGGCGAGTTCGCGGCGGTCCTTCTCGGGCCAGCCGCGCGGCGGTCCGGCGGCCGGCTCGACGCGCACGACCCGCGCATCGCCGTAGGCCAGGCCGCAGTCGGTCCGTGCCGCAAGCAACGCGACCAGGCCCTCGAGGTGCCGCGAATCCCACAGGTCGTCGTCGTCGAGGTGGGCGATCAGGGCGCCGCGTGCCGCGCGCACGCCGCTGTTGCGCGTGGCCGCGACGCCGCCATTCAACTCGCGCTGCAGGGTTCGGGTCCCGGTCGAGCGCTCGCGTGCCCATGAAGTGACCAGCGAGTCCACCGGCGGGCCCGCGTCGTTCACGACGATCACCTCGAAGTCCTGAAACGTCTGGGCCGCGACCGAGTCCAGCGCCTCGACCAGCCACTGCTGTCGATCGAAGTGGCTGACCACGACGCTGACCGCGGGCGGCGCGCTCAAGAGCGGCCGAAGACAGGCAGCGTCGCGCCCGAGACGATCGAGCCCTGGGCGGAGAGCAGGAAGCCGATCACGTTCGCGACCTCGAGCGTGGTCGGCCACGTCGTGGGATCGACGTCCGGCATGGCGCGCCGGTTGTCGGGCGTGTCCATGATGCCGGGCGCGATCGCGTTGACGGTGACGCCCGACTCCTTCCACTCCTCGGCCACGCTGCGCACGAGGCTCACGAGCGCTGCCTTCATCGCGGTCGTGACCGCGGTGCCCGGGCCCGACGACAGCGCGGGACGATTGGCGACCAGCACCGCGGCCGCGCCGCCGGGATTCGCGGCGAGTGCTTCGTGGGCGTGGCGCAGGGTAAGAATTGCGCTCTTGAGATTGAGCCGGTACTGGAAGTCGATCGTTGCTTCATCGACCTGCGCGAACGGTCCGGCGTGGAAACCGCCGACGGTCGCGACCAGCGCGGCGATCGGCGTGCCGACCTCGGCGAAGATGCGCGCGACGTCGGCCTCGTTCGCGAGGTCGCCGGTGTGGACGGCGAGCCCTTCCTTGAGCAGCCCGTACGCGAAAGCCGCACGCGTTTCGGGATCGAGGACGGTGACGTGGACTTCGTAGCCGGCATCGAGCAGCAGGCGCGCGACGGCCTGGCCGAGGTTGCCGTTACCGCCGGTGACCAGTGCGCGTGGCGTGGTGGGAGTGCTCATGCAAGCATCATAAGGTTCCTTGACTTCGCGGCCAACTCGTTGTGTTCTTTAGCGGTTGTCGGGGCTGAACGCAGTCGCCCTGCCCGCATTCATTTCACGGAGGTTCATCCATGCTAGTCAACGTCCGCGCGGGTGCGCCGGAACGGGTCGTCGCCGATGCCCTCGTGGTCGGCGTGTTCGAGGGAACGTCGCGCTTGAGCGGCGTCGCGCAGGCCGTCGACAAGGTCACGGGCGGCGCGATCGGGCGCGCGATCAAGAGCGGCGACTTCACCGGCAAGAACGGCCAGCTCATTGCGCTCTATCCCACCAGTGGCAAGATCGCGCGCGTGCTCGTTGTCGGTCTCGGCGACGCGAAGGAGATCAGCCCCGAGCGCGTGCGGCAGGCCGCGGGTCGCGCGATCACACAGGCGCGCCTCATGGGCCTCAAGGACGTGGCCACCGTCGTCCATGCCGTCGGCAAGAACGCGCTCGACGCGGCAACCGCCGCTCAGTGCGTGGTCGAAGGCTCGATCCTCGGCAACTACGTCTTCGGCAACTACCTCACGCAGGACAAGGATCGCAAGCGCCAGGTGCGCTCGCTCACCATCATCGAGCCCGATCGCGCGCACCTCGCCGCGGTCACCAAGGGCGCGAAGAAGGGCGAGACCGTCGCCGTGGCCGTCACGCTGACACGCGACCTCGCGAGCACGCCGAGCCAGGACATGACGCCCGCCGATCTCGGCACGGCGGCGAAGGCGATCGCCGCGACGTCGCCCCTGCTCAGGGCCACGGTGCACGGTCCCGACGATCTCAGGCGCATGAAGATGGGCGCGCTGCTCGGCGTCGGGCGTGGCTCGGCCCAGCCGCCGCGCTTCATCGTGCTCGACTACAAGCCCAAGGGTCGCGTCAAGAAGACGGTCGTGATCGCGGGCAAGGGCATCACGTTCGACACCGGCGGCATCTCGCTCAAGCCGGCTGAGGGCATGGAGAAGATGAAGTACGACATGTCAGGCGGCGCCGCCGTCCTGGGCGCGATGCACGCCATCGGCAAGCTGCGCCCGGCCGGCATCCGCGTGGTCGGCCTCGTGGCCGCGGCGGAGAACATGCCCGGCGGACGCGCGGTCAAGCCGGGCGACGTCGTGCGGGCGGCGAATGGCATGACGATCGAGATCAACAACACCGACGCCGA
>JBKJOC010000302.1:0-10866 GCA_046595725.1 Candidatus Eiseniibacteriota bacterium | reverse complement strand
GCGACCGCATGACGCCCGAGGGACTGGCCGCGCTCGCCGGCCGCGAATGGGACGCCGCGATCGACACCGCGGCCTACCTGCCGCGCGACGTGCGCTCGATGGCGGCGGCCCTGCGCGGCCGCGTGCCGCACTACACGTTCGTGTCGAGCATCTCGGCCCTGGCGAGCCACGCCATCAGGGGGCAGGACGAAAGCGCGCCGGTCGCGCGGCTGACGCCCGAGCAGCAGGCCCAGGTGGACGGCATGATGCTCGACGGGGCGATCACGGCGGGCTCGCTCGGGGAGTTCTACGGACCGCTCAAGGCGCAGTGCGAGGATGCGGCGCAGGACGCGTTCCCGGCGTGCTGGATCGTGCGTCCCGGGCTGATCGTGGGCCCGTATGACGTCACCGACCGCTTCACCTACTGGCCGGCGCGCCTCATGCGCGGTGGCGACGTGCTCGCTCCCGGACGGCCCGAGCGGCTGGTCCAGTTCATCGACGTGCGCGACCTTGCCGACTGGATGATTCGCAGGATCGAGCACAAGGCGACCGGGATCCACACCGCGAGCGGGCCGGCCGCGCCGCTGACGTTCGGCGAAGTCCTCGACGCGTGCGCGCTCGTGGCGAAGGAACGCGCAGCGCCGAAGGCGCACTTGCGCTGGGTGGACGACGCTTTCCTGGTCGGGCAGAATGTCGGGGCGTGGATGGAGCTGCCATTGTGGATCCCGGCCTCGGATCGGGCGATGGCCGGCTTCATGGCCAAGGACGTCTCGAAGGCGGTCGGCGCAGGCCTCACGTTCCGGCCGCTCGAGAACACGATCCGCGCGACGCTCGACTGGGACCGGACGCGGGCCCCCGAAGCGCCGCGCGCCGCGGGACTCGCCGCGGAGCGAGAGTTCGAACTCCTCCAAGCCCATGGGAACGCGCGCCCATGAGCGCAACCGGACGTACTCAGCGATAGAGGTTCTTGAGGCGGCCCCATGAATGCTGGCGCGTCTCGGTCACGCCGACAACGCGGATGATCCCGCTCGAGCAGCCCGGCAGCGTCTGAACGTTGTTCGAGTCGCGATAGTCCACCTTGCGGCAGTCGAGCGGCGACACGCCCATGACGAGCGCCTTGAAGTGGAAGTAGACAAGCACGCCGGGACCCTGCGTCGCGCCTGTCAGCATTGCCGCGTTGTACCAGGCGCTGTCCTGCGGCGCTGAGACCTCGTTGACCAGCGTGCCGAAGTAGGGATCGCCGTCATCGGCGATGACGTTCCCCGGCAGAGCGCCGAGCAGCTGAACGATCGTCGGGTCGAACTGGAAAATCAACTCGTAGGCCTTGAGATCCGAAAACGCGTCGGCCTCGACGCGAATGTAGAAGTCGTCCCCCACGCTCAAGGTGGTGTCGCTCGGGACGACGGCCACGGCCGCCGCCGAAGCGGCACCAGGCAACGCCGCGAAGGCGACCAGCGCGAACAGCAGCGACCACGCCGCGCGACCCGTTCCGATTCCTGCCATGTGCTCCCCCTCGATGAAATGAGATTCAGTTCAAAAGCGTGACGTGCCCGGAAGCCCGGCGCTCGCCGAGACGCACGACAATCGAATACTGCCCCGCCACGACGTGCTGCCCCGCCTGGTCGCGACCGTCCCACCACAGATTGCGCTCGCCCGCGGCTTCCTCGCTCGGGGCGAACTTGCGGACCAGCCGTCCGCGCGCGTCATGGATCGACACCCGCTGCGCCCCGGCCCGGTCGGAACCGATGCGGAGCAGGGCTCCCGATCGTGCCGGGTTCGGCACCGCGCGCAGCGCCAGCGCCACGCCCGCGCGGGGAGCACCCGCGTCCAGCGGGTCGCCGACAACGACCTCGGCGTCCGACGTCGTCACCGGCAGGACGAACAGCCCCGCGTTGTAGAACCGAGTGCGCGGGAAGCGCAGGCGGATCCAGGTCGAGCCGGGCGTCGATCCCGCGCGGAAGCGCAGACGATAGATCTGCCCCGGGCCGGTCATCGACTGCCCGGCGCACAGCAGAACGTCGGTGATGACCAGCGAGTCCGCGGCGGGGAGGAAACGATGAAACGTGTTGCCGCACGAGTTCGTCACCAAGGATCCCTCCTGGAGTGACGAGGGGGTCTCGGGCAGGAACGTGAGCACGGCCGGATCGTACTCGACGACCGCATCGAACGCGTTGAACGGGGAGCTGGCCGTGGGCACGGTCAGTTCGATCATGAACTCGCTCTCGAGGGGCGCGACGGTCGATGCCGGCGTGAGCGCCAGCTGGACCCCGGTCGCCTGGGCAGAGGCGGCGTGGGCCAGTCCAGATCCCATGACGAGTACGATGAAGACATTGCGAAACTTGCTCATGCTCCACTCCTTCTTTCACCAGGCGGGATGCGGGGCATGTCGCCCCGCATCCCCGTTTCCGTCCCTGGGCTTACTGTCCGAGCAAGGTCACGACCCTGCTCTGCTTACCGCCATCGGACGTCAGCATGCGCGCGAAGTAGATGCCCGCGCCCACGCGCTGGCCATCGTCGCCCGTTCCGTTCCAGCTCACGCTGTGGAATCCCGCTTCGCGGTCCTCGGCGACGAGCGTCCGCACCTTGCGGCCGCCGACCGAGTAGATCGCCAGGTTGACCCGGCCCGGGTGGGCCAGGCTGAACGCCAGCGTCGAAACGCGCGCCGTCGGGTTCGGCGCCGGCGCCATCAACAGCGTCGTCTTCGGCAGCGCGTCCTGCCTGCCTTCGGAAGCGCCCAACAACACCGGCTGGTTCTGTGCGTCGCGCGCGGTCACCGATCCGATCACGATTTCGGGATCGATCGCGGCCAGCACCTTGAAGCGCACCGTCGCGATGTCGCCCGCGCCCGCGAGACCCTGGTCGCGCACGCCGAGCAGCGCGGCGTCGACCGTTCCCGGAGCCGGCGAGTACACCACGCCGTTCGCCTTCGTCACCATGCCGCCGGCCTCGAACCCGATCGGGGCGACCGCCCGCGGGTTCCACGACAGCTGCGTCGACAGGCCCTGGATGCGGCCCGAGCCCAGCAGGTGCACCCGCGCCACCAGCGTCTCGCCCACGCCGACCGAGCCGGACGTCGCGACTGTCAGCTGATCGACGCCCGCGGAGGGCCGATCCGCAATCGTCCCCGGCGCCGAGACGGTGCCGTAGTTGATCGCGAACATGATCAGGTCCTCGAAGTTCACGCGGTCGTCCGTCGTCGGGCGCGCGTTGACCGAGAAGTCGGTCGTCGGGCCGACGTCGAGATAGGCGACCGCCGCCACGGGCGCGCCGAAGATGCCGTAGTTCGCACCCAGCAGCGACATGTCCGCCGTGTCGACCAGGTTGTTGCCCTGGCCGGCGACGAAGCCGTTCGAGACGTCGCCCAGGTGGTAATTGAGCGTGCCGTTCGTGCGGTTCGAAACCGTCGAAACGTTGCCGCAGGCGTCCCTGACGAACGCGACGTAGTACCAGAAGTCGCGGTTCGACACTTCGTCGGTCGTGCCCGAGACGGTCACGCCCGTGAGCACCCACGGCGCTCCCGGCGCGCTCGCCGCGTTGGGCGGCGATCCCGGCGTCGGCGGATCGTCGTACTCGGGATAGTTGCCGAACTTCGCGCGGTAGACCCCGACCGTCGCGCCGGCTTCGACTGCCGGCCACGCGAGCGTGATCTTGGTCGTGCCGTCGCCGTCGTTGCCGACCTTGACCTGTGTCGCCGTCAGCGCGGCGATGGGCGCAGGAGCGGTCTGGTCGATCGTGATATTGACCGGCGCGCCGACCGACGATGCGATCGGGGCGTTGCTGCAGTCACGCAGCGTGACCGCCGTCACCGTGATCGTGCCGGTGCCGTCCCCACCACCCGCCGCCTTGACGGAGATGTTGAAGAGGTTTCCGCCCGCGCCGGTCGCCCCGCACGGCAGGCCGAGGATCGCCTCGTCGACCGTGTACGACCCGCCGCCGTTGCTCACGATCTGGAAGTTCGTGCCGTTGATTCCGGCGCCGGTTGCGAGGTACGGGCCCCGCGTGATGCTCGCCGACGGCGTCGTGCAGAGCACGAGGTTCGCCGAGAGCTGGATGTCCACGCTGTAGCCGCGCAGGTTCGAGGAGTCGGTGCGGTTGATCGACACCGGGATCGTGATGCAGGGGCCCGTGAGGCAGCTGGGCGCGGGTCCGACCGAGACCTGGTTGTCCGGGTCCGGTTGGAAGCCGCACGCCGGGGAGAGATCCGCGCCGCTCGTGCGCCACGGGTTGAAGTCGACGTTCGCACCGAGCACGGCGTCGCCGGTGCCCGGGCCGGTCCCCGAGGGCCCGGTCGCCGAGCCCCACCAGTTGCGCTCGGCATCCTGCGCCGCGAGGCTCGCGGAGTTGTCGAAACCGGCGGACGTGTTGCCCGTGATCGAGTTGTCGTGCGCGACCACGGAGACCGCGGCGCCGGCAGCGAGGATTCCCTGCGCCCAGCTCGCGATCGTGTTGTTGCTGATCGTCGCCGAGACCGGGCCGCCATCGGAATAGATGCCGATGCCCTGCGTGTTGGGCGAGCCCGAGCCTGTCAGGCATGCATTGCTGACGCTGAAAGTGAGCGAGGAGTTTGTCGTCCGGCCGTTCTTCGCGACGAGAGCGCCATCCCCGTCCTCGTCCGGAGAGGCGACCGGCGCGCCGGCGCGAGTCTGAGTCTGCTTCGTCCTGAGCGCGGAGAGTGAGCTGTTGTACTCGAAGATCGCGCCCTGGTCGGAGCTCGTGGCGTCGACTTCGGCGCCGTTGACGCTGCCCGATGCGTCGATGAAGTAGATCGGCACCTGAACGCCCTGGAAGCGGTTCACGCCCGTCAGATTCGACGCCGCGACGCTGCCGCCGGGACCGAACACCAGCAGGCCGACCGAGACAACGCTTGCCGGCGTGTAGCGCAAGGCCGAGATCGCCGTGCCATTGACGGTGCCGCCCGCGCCACCCGAGATCTGGATGCCGTTCTGCGCGATGAGGGCCGTGTTGCCGGCGCCGGTCACCGAGCCGCCGGTGACACTGACCGTCATGCCCGCGCCCGCGAGCGACATCCCGTTCTTCTGGAAGTCGTTCACGGCGACCGACGACAGCCCGAGGCCGTACGGGCCACCCGTGTTGTTCGACGCCAGCACGCCCACGCCCGCCTGGACGCCGTCCAGGGGATTGCTGCGAATGCGCGTGATCGCGACGTTGGTGATTCCGCCGCCGGCGTTCCAGTAGCCGATGCCGACGATGCGGTTGTTCGCGTTGCCGTTGCCCATGCCGTCGACCTTGAGGTCTTCGATGCGAACATTGGCCGCGCCGTCGGCCGTCACGACCGGCTTATTCGGGCCCGAGGTCGTGAACGTGGTTGCCAGCGCCGCCGGCGCCTGGATCGTCGTCGATCCGGAGCCCGCGCCGCGCACAGTGAGGTTCTTGCCGGCGATGATGACCTGCTCGGTGTACGCGCCCGCGGCGACGTGCACCGTGCCCCCGGGAAGCGTGCCGTTGACGCCGCCCTGGACAGTCAGATAGGGCGCAGGGACGCTGCCGTTGCCGCCAGGCGCCGCGCCCGCGTTCGAGTAGCCGTCCGCCCGGCCGCTCGCGGCGCCCGCGAACTGGCCCGAGATGTAAGCGTTGCCATTGCCGCTCGAAAGCGCAAGCAGGTTCGGATACTGGACCGCCGTGCAGCTCGCGAGCAGCGCGATGTCCGCGCCCTGGTTCTGCGGCACGGGGCCCCAGCTGTTGCCCGTGAACGTGATCGACGCGCCGTCGATGACCCAGCCGCGCGTTCCGCTCACGAGGTTCGATGAAATCGTCCCCACCGTGGGGCCGTTGATGTATGCCGGCTGCCGAAGGTGGTGAATGTTATTGCCGGTGATCAAGAGTCCCGATGCGCCGCCGCCGATTTCCATCGCGCGGCTGACCAGTCCGTTGACGCTCCACGGGGATCCCGGGTCCGGGCCGTAGATCTCGTTGTCGCGCACCGTGCAGCCGCTGCCGAGGATCAGGATCAGGCCCTGGTTTGCGGTGTCGGTCTTCTCGATGGTGCAATCGCGCAGCGTGAAGTTGCTGGCCGTCACGGACAGCAGATTGCCGACGCCCGACGCGACCTGGATGATCGTCGAGCCGATGCCGGAACCCTGAAGCGTGACGTCCGACGTGGAGGCCGAAATTGTGCTCGTGACGACGTATGTGCCGGGTGCGACCAGAACGACGTCGAACGGCGCCGCGGCGGCCATGCCGGCCGAGATCGTCGGGTAGGTGCCGGGAACGTTGCGCACGACGGCCTGCGCGACGCCCGCAGACGCGACCGCGGCGAACGCCGCAAGCGTCACGAGCAGCCGCCGCGTGGCTTGAACCCAGGCGGCACGGGAACGAGTCGGTGCTTCAATCATGAGAAAAACCTCCCAGCAGGGAAACGAGGGTCGCCGGGGGGGAGACACGCGTGTGGAGTCGTCTTCTGGCGGCGAAAAGGCACGATGCCACGGACGGCACCGCGCAGTTGCCAAACGTCTTGATCGGGGGGTGCTTCGCAGGGGGGGGAACGCTCGGATGTCGAAGCCCGGAGAAGCTACCGGTTCCGTCAGTGGTTCCGCAACCTATTTCGGGGGCTAGCGAATTTCCAGCATGCGCGCGAGCGCGACTTTTGCCCATTCGATGGTTTCGTCGTCGACCACGATCTCGTTGACGACATGCCCCAAAACCAGGTTCTCGAGCACCCATGCCAGGTGAACCGGATCAATGCGGTACATGGTCGCGCACGCACACACGTTGCGCTGCATCGACATGACAAGCCGGTCGGGGTGCATGAGGGCGAGGCGATTGACGAGGTGGATTTCCGTGCCGACCGCCCACTTCGTCCCGGGCGCGGCGTTCTCGATCGACTTGATGATGAAGTCGGTCGAGCCGACGAGGTCGGCGGCCTGGCAGGTCTCGTACTTGCATTCGGGATGGCAGATCACGCGGATGCCGGGGATCTCCCGGCGCAGGAAGTCCGCCTGCTCCGGCGTGAACCGCTGGTGGACCGAGCAGTGCCCGCGCCAGACCACGAGGCGCGTGGCCCGGGGGACCTTCGTGAGCGCCACCCGCGGATCGACCCGCGGGTCCCACAGGCCGATGCTCTCGAGCGCGACTCCCGAGCCGGTGCCCGTGTTCCGGCCCAGATGCTCGTCCGGCAGGAAGAGGATGCGCTCGCCGCGCGCCCACGCCCACTCGAACGCCGCCTTCGCGTTCGACGAGGTACAGACGAGGCCGCCGTTCTTCCCGACGAACGCCTTGATCGCCGCCGTCGAGTTCATGTAGGTGATCGGGACAAAG
Source organism: Candidatus Eiseniibacteriota bacterium (assembly GCA_046595725.1). Classification (GTDB taxonomy): domain Bacteria; phylum Eisenbacteria; class RBG-16-71-46; order RBG-16-71-46; family DASYSL01; genus JANPEF01. Next base: position 3,612 of record JBKJOC010000302.1, on the reverse strand, counting down.
GTGTCGCCGAACTCGCGCGTCAGCGCGTCCCACGCCTCCTCGACGTCGGCGATGTCCGCCATGTCCGCCATCGAGCAGCCCGCGCCCAGGTCGGGCAGGATCACACGCTGCGTGCGCCGGGCGAGGATGTCCGCGCTCTCCGCCATGAAGTGGACGCCGCAGAACACGATGAACTCCGCCTCCGACTGCGCGCCGCGCTGCGACAGGCGATAGCTGTCGCCGAGGAAGTCCGCGTACTGCACGATCTCGTCCCGCTGGTAGTGGTGCCCGAGGATGAGCAGCCGTTCCCCCAGTGCCGCTTTCGCGGCCCGGATGCGGGTATCGAGTTCGGAATCCGAGAGGCGCTCGTAGGCCTCGAGTGGACGCGGCGACTCGACTTCGGCGTGGGGCGTGGACATGGGGCAATTATGCGGGGGGTGCCTCGGAGGCGTCAACGTGGACAGGCTCGCCGCCGGATTCGACCGCGAGGGCGCCCCGCGAGCGCACGAGCGCGGCACCGACGGCGATGCCGTTCACGAGGTCGATCGCGACGTGCAGCAATTGCCCCGGCACGAGGCTCCGGACGCCGTAGGCGAGCGAGCCGAAGAACAGGCCGAGGATGCCGGTGATGATCATGCCGTCCCTGCCCTGGTAGGCGTGGCCGAGCCCGAACGCGACCGCCGCCAGCACGTACCCGATCCCGGGGCTACCCAGCCAGCCGCCGATGAACCACGGCAGGAACCCGCGGTAGAGGATCTCTTCGCAGATCCCCGCCGTCAGCGCGACGCCGACGAACCACGCGCGCTCGACGCCGGTCTGCGGCAGGATCTTGCCCGCCTTGCGCATGCGGAGCGGCAGGTCGGAGGCAGTCGCAACTTTCAGCTGCCTGGTCGTGAATGTCGACAGCAGAGCGAACAGCGCGAGCAGACCCAGAGTCACCGCGATCGTCACCGGTGGGCGCGGGCCGAGCGCTTGCCCGAGATCGGCCAGTGAGCGGCCGCCCCACGTCATCAGGGCCACGGTCATGGCCACCAGCGTCCATTGGGAGGCGATCAGGTTCCAGTAGATGTGCAGCCGCGTGCGCGAGGGCAGGGGGTCGGGCAGGTGCTCGATGCGGCGGAAGCGACGTAGCCCGACCATGGGGTAGACGACCGCCACCAGGATGGCGAGCAGAATCGCGGGCGTGGTGTGGGCGAGCTCGGTCACGCCTCCACCCAGACGAGGGCCACGCCCTCATGCACCGCAACGACCGCGATCTGCGCGATGACTTCGTTGCTGATGCCGCGACCGCCGGGCAGGAGCTGCGCGCGCTCGAGCGGGTAGCGCACACCGGTCTCGCTCGCGCTCACGCCGTGGAGCGTCCACGGCAGCAGCGACAGCTTCCGGCCCTGCGCGCCCTCGATCACTGCGCGCCCGCGCCTCAAGGCGAACAGGCGGCCCTCGCCGTCGATCATCGAGAGCCGCGGGTGCGGCTCGCGCAAGAGCGGTCCCAGGTTGGCAATCGAGTGGTCGGAGCGCCCGCCGCCGACGCCGACGCCGGCGGCGAGCGCGACGTCGACATCCGGGCCCCAGCGCGCCCAAACCAGCATGAGCGCCTTCTCGAGGTCGTTGGTCTCCGCGTCGTCGCTGGCGTGGAGGCGCTCGGGGGCGATGCGCTGCAAGATCCCCGCTGGAATCGAGTCGAAGTCGCCGACGACCGCGTCGGGCATGAGCCCAGCCTCGAGGCAAAACGCCGCGCCGGCATCGGCGGCGACGATGGCCTCGCTCTCCGCGGCCTCACTCCGAAGGCGCGCCGGGTCGAACTCCGCGCCGCCGAGCACGACCAGGACGGACGGCCTCGCGCCCGCGCCCAGCAGCGTCCAGCGCCCGCGATCCTGGTCTTCGATGGTGATCGCGGCCACACGCCCTCCCGTGTGCTAGCTTCCCCACATGCTGGTCATCGAGCAGCTTCTCGCCGGGCGCGACTTCGCGCCGAACGACGCCAATGCGGCGCAGATGGTGAACTTCTCCTACCTGGTTGCCGACGACGCTACGCGCGAAGCAGTGTTGATCGATCCGGCGTGGGACGTCGCGGGCCTGGTCGCACGCGTCGAGCGCGAAGGCTACACGCTCGCCGGCGCGCTCGTCACCCACTACCACCAGGACCACGTTGGCGGCTCGATCTGGGGCATGACGATCGAGGGCATCGCCGAACTCGCGGCGCTGCGGCCGAACGCGCGCATCCACGCGCATTCCGCCGAGGCCGCGGGCATCACGCAGGTCACGGGCGTGCCCGAGCGCGACTTGGTCCGCCACCAGGGCGGCGACAGGCTCGAGTTCGGCAGTGTCCGGATCGAGTTCATGCACACGCCCGGACACACGCCCGGCAGCGAGTGCTTTCTGGTGAGCGATCCGACGCTCGCGGCGGGGGCGCCCGGCAGCGAGGATGCCCCCGCGCTGGTCAGCGGCGACACGCTTTTCGTCGGCGCGTGCGGACGGGTCGACCTTCCGGGGTCCGACCCGGACGAGATGTACCGCACCCTCACCCAGCGCCTCGCGAAGCTGCCCAAGGGCACGGTGCTCTACCCCGGCCACGATTACGGGTCCACGCCGACGTCCACGTTCCAGAACGAGCGCGCGCGCAATCCATACCTGCGCGTGCCTTCGCTCGAAACGTGGCGCCGGATGATGGACCGCTAGGAGAAGGAACTCCCGGGCTGCGTGCGGGTAGTGCAGTCTAGCCACCCGCCGATACCGCCCGACCTGGCCCCCCCAGCCGGCTCGCCGGAGGTCATATGTCCCGACGTCATCGATCCCGAGGAACCGTCACCGTCATCGTGTTGATGCCGCTCATGCTGGTCGTCGGCCTGTTCGCGAGCTGGCAACGCTCCGCTGCCGGAAGCTCGCGCGCGCACCCGCCGGCGATTGCCTATTCGCAACGATAAGACTAGTCTCTGGACATCCGTCAGGGGTGGCCCGGCGCAAGGCAGCACATGCGCGAGGGCCTGAGATCATACCCTAGGAACCTGAACCGGTTCGTACCGGCGTAGGGAGGCGGGCCTCAGAGCGCTCTGCACTGGGCCACACCCCACGGTTCCTCGGGGGCGTGGCCGTTGGTTTGCCTCCCGGCCGGCAGCAGCCTGACAACGCTGCCAACCCCCGAGCACCGCGAGAGCGCAGGAAAGTTTCCATGAACGTTCGCATGTTCGCGTGCGCGCTCGCCGGGATCGGCGTGGCGTGTGTGCTTGTGGTCGCGCGTCCCTCAGGCGCGCAACCATCACCGTCCTCCCTCGTCAGCGAAGCGCTGATTCGTGGTCAAATCCTTGACGCGGTCAGCGGCCAACCGCTCGAAGGCGTGTCGATCCAGGTCGCGGGCACTTCGTTCGGCACGGTCACAGGCCACGACGGTTCGTTCACGCTCCCCACCGGGGCAAGGGGCCCCGGCCGAATCGGTCGCGCCACCCATGTTGGCTACCGCAGCGTGGAGTTCGGGCTCGACTCGGACTCGCAACGCATCATTCGCATGACGGCCGTCCCGATCCTGCTCGAAGGCACCGAGGTCAACAGCCACCTCGCCCGCGAAGGCCGCTCCCCCACCGCCTTCACCACGCTCGATCGCGCCGACATCGCGCGCGACTACCACGGCCAGGACCT
>JBKJOC010000249.1:0-12429 GCA_046595725.1 Candidatus Eiseniibacteriota bacterium | reverse complement strand
GGAGCCAGGCGAGCGCCTGGATCGTCTTGCCGAGTCCCATGTCGTCGGCCAGCACCGACCCGAGCCCGAGCGTCGAGGCGTGTGCCAGGAAGTCGAGTCCCTCCTGCTGGTAGGACCGCAGGGTGCCCGTGAAGTCGCGCGGGACGTCCACATGCGGCAGGCCCTCGAATGATGCGACGCGCGCGCGCAGCCGCTCGACTTCGCGGCCGGTCGCATCGTCCATGCCCAGCGCGGCAAGCTCCTCGAACGCCTCGGGTCGCGCCCGCGCGAGCTCCCAGAGCGTGAGCCTGCGTGCCTCCGCACCCGGCTCGACGCCGAACTCCGCGAGCGTCGCGGCCTGCTGCGCGGCGAGGTCCGCGGTGTCGCGACGCACCCAGCCCGAGGAGATGCGCACGTAGGGGCCGGTCGCGCCCGCCAGCCGCGCGAGGTCCTCCTCCGTGAGCTTCGCGCCCTCGGCCTCCCACTCGGCGGACAGCTGGAAGAAGTCGAGACCCGAGCTGCGAACCCACACCTTCGCGCGCACGAGCGGTCGATCGATGAGCAACTTGCGGGCGCGCGGCGTGCAGAACCAGCGCACCTCCCTCGGGCGCTCCTCCCAGGCTGCGGCGAACGTCGCCATGCGGCGCGAGCTCATCGCTAGCCACCAGCCGACGTCGTGATCGGGCTCGAGCGCGAAGGGTCCGCCCGTCGCCGCCTTCGTGCCGTCCTGGGCACCGGTGCGCGTGAGCCACGCCAGCGCGGGCTGGAGCGCGTCGTCATCGGGAAGCTCGAAGCGCTGCGCCTGGCTCGCCGCAGCGGAGGACCATCCGCGGCCCGGCACGTACTCCTCGACCCCCGCGACCAGCCGCTCGTCGGGCGTCCAGGCCAGGCCCGTGGGAACCGAGAAGACACGCAACTGAATCCAGTCGGTGTCGCGCACGTCGAGCGCGATCAGCGGGGCGACCGGCCGCAGGGCCGCGAGCGTCCGGAGGGAGGTGCGCAAGTGAGGGAACGCGCGCGACAGGGTCGATACGAGCCGGGCGTCACGCGCGGCGTCGAGCGGAAGGCCGTCGAGCGCGCGAAACGCTTGGACGATTCCCTCGGGTGGCCGGTCGATCAGGCGGTGGAGCGCGCCTTCGAGCACGACCAGGCCGGATCGGGTCTCGCGCACCGCGGGGTCGGACGGAATATAGAGCGCGTCTTCGAGGCGCGCACGCCGGCCGCTCGCGCCGCGCACGAACAGGTCGACGACGAGCCGGCCGTCCCGCTCTTCGCACTCGGGAACGATCGACAGCGGCTCGGCATCGACGCGTACCGGCGCGCCGGCCGTCACGCCGTACGCTTCTGGCGTGTCGTCGTGCCAGGTCACGGCGGAACGGCTTTCGGCCTGCGCGAGGAGGCGCCAGAGCTCCGCCTGCTCGAGGATGATCGCCTCCGCGGAGTCGCTCGGCCATGCACGGTCCCAGGTGCCATACGGAGAATCCGCGGCCTCGAGCAGCGCGTCGAGGAGCGCGAGCTGGTGCGCGGGCAGGCGGCCCGGGTGCCGCCGCGCATCGGAGACGAGCAGTTCGACCTGCCGCAGCGTGCGCGGCTCGTCCACGAGACGGGGCGAGGTCAGGCGAACCTCGAGCGCGAGCGCCGGCAGCGTGTCGTCGACCCGGCGAAGCAGGATGCGCACGCTGCGGTCCGATTCCAGGGGCGCCGCGCGCGCGGCCCACTGGCCGAGCTCCTCGATCAGTCCACGCTCGAGCGCGGTGCGATGCCGTTCGGCGAGGTCCGGGCGCTCGCGGTACGGCTCGAGCGCGGGCGGCAGCCATCCGTCCGAGCGTCGGACCAGCGCGCGCGCGACGTGCCAGCACATGAGGTCGAAATCGGGCTCGTCGAGGTAGGCCGAAATCGGGGGCCGATGCACGTGCACCTCGAGGTCGGGACGCGGCCCAAGCACCAGGCGCGAGAGCGCGCGCGTCCGTCGCCACGGATCGGAAGCGGCGCGCAGTTCAGCGAGGTCCAGCGGATTCTTCGCGATTCGTCCGGCTGTCGCGTCCCGCCGCGCGCGCAGGATCTCGAGTCCGGTCGCGTAGAGGTGCTTGCACAGTCGGCCGACCGGGCAGGAGCAGGAGCCATACCAGGCATGTCCGTTCCAGCGCCACGACGCCGAATAGATCGAGGTCCCGCGCACCTTGGTGCTCACGGCCTCGTCGGTCCACTCGAGCGGCTGGACCCGGCCCATGGTCGCGTACTCGCGCCCCCTGGTTCGGGTCGTCGGCGTGAAGTCGAGCAGGCGCTCCTTGAGGAGTTGATAGGAATGTGCGGGCAACGGCCTGGAGGTTTCCGAGTTGGGCATCCGGACATCATACCGCGGGAGCGGGAGATTGCGGTTACTCCGGCGCGACGAATCCCATCTGACGGATTCGTGCCAGATACCTCGGATCCAAAGCCACCTCCCGCCACAGGAACTGCCGCGCCTGCAAGAGAAACACCATCAGGGGCGATCGGGCCTCGTAGGCGCGCTCCAGGCACGCAAACATCGATTCGTGATCGCCAAGCACGTAGTGGAGCCACGCGATGACGAACGGGTCGACGAAGCCCGTCCTCGACTGTGAATCTAGTCGTGTGAGTGTGTTCTGTAAACGCGCCGAGTCGCCTGCCCCAAGCTCGATCGCGGCGAGCCAGGTTTGGCTGAGCGGACTTCCAAGGGCTCCCGCCAACAGTTCGTCCGCTCGCCCGACGCACGCCATCGCCTTTTTGTGCTCGCCCATTCTCGAATAGGCCATGCCGAGCTTGATGTTCCCCCAGATCCAGGTCGGATTGAGGTCAATCGCCTTGCGGAACTCGGCAGCGGCCTCTTCCAGCCGGCCCAGAGCCAAAAGCTCGTACCCGACCTCGTGCGTGGAGTTCACCGACAGCGGATCGAGGGTCTGCGCCTTGCGAGCGGCATCGAGACCTTCCTCCATTCGCCCCATCAGCGAGAGCCAGACGGCGTACTCGCGAAGTGCCAGATCGCTGCCGGGGCTCAACTCGAGCGCCCGGAGATGCTCGCGCTCGGCTCCGACCCAGTCCCAGTCGAAGAACAGCTTGATCTGGCCTGCCAGCACGTGCGCCTCGCACAACTGGTCGTCCAGCGCCAGCGCTCTGGCAAGCGCGCCCTTCGCTTGCGACACCGTGAGATCGCGGTCGCGTGAGCCGAGCCACGACTGCATGACGTAGCTCTCTCCGAGGCCGGAGTAGGCGAGCGCGAATCGCGGCGAGCGCTCGATGGCTTTGCGAAACAGCTCCTGCGCGCGCACCGGCCCATCGTCGGATGCGCCGAACAGGTAGCGGCCGCGCAGGTAGAGGTCGTAGGACTCGGGATCGAACGTCCTCTCCTTCGACACGGCGGCGAGGACGGCGTGAGTCTGGCTGCTGGTCGGCGCGTCCTGGGACTCGTTGAGCAGCAGTTTGCGCAGCTCCTTCACCACCGACTGCGCGATATCGTCCTGCACGGCGAAGATGTCGTCGAACTTGCGGTCGTAGGTCTCCGACCACAAGTGGGAACCCGTCGAAGCCTTGACCAACTGCACCGCGATCCGAACCCTGTCGCCCGCCTTGCGGACGCTCCCGTCCAGGACCGTGGCGACATTGAGCGCCCTGCCCACTTCGGCAAGTGGGACGTCCTTGCCCTTGAAGTGAAACGAGGAGGCGCGCGCCGAGACCCGCAGCCCGCGAATCTTGGCGAGCATGCTGAGGAGTTCGTCCGCAAGTCCGTCGGAGAAGTACTCGTCCTCTTCGTCCCGGCTGCGGTTCACGAACGGCAGCACCGCAATCGACGCGACATTGCCGGAGGTTGCCTCCTCGGCCTCCCCACGTTTCTGGCCAGACCGCAGGCGGCGCAACTCGTTCGAAACGTCGAGCGCGGTCTGCATGCGCTCCTGGGGGTTCTTCTCCAGGCAGCGACTCACGATTCGACCGACGTCAGGTGGAAGATCGGCGCGCACGCTCGCCAGTGGCTCCGGCGCATCGTTGAGAATTGCGGCACTCAGCGCCATCGTGGTCGGCGCCGTGAATGGGCGTCGTCCGGCGAACAGCTCGTACAACAGAATCCCGAACGCAAACAAGTCGGTGCGCGCATCCACCGCCTCGCCGCGAATCTGCTCTGGCGCCATGTACGGCACCGTGCCCACGACCAGGCCGGCAGTCGAGAAGAAGTCCCCGACCGTCAGCCCCTGGGTGTCGGCCTGCGTCTTTGGTGGTGTCGGCCTGGCGAGCCCGAAATCCAGCACCTTGACCCGCCCATCGCGCGTCACCATGACGTTGGCGGGTTTCAGATCGCGGTGTACGACCCGCTTTTCGTGCGCGGCCGCCAGCGCATCGGCGATCGCGATCGCCACCTCGAGCACGCGGTCGAGAGGGAGCCCGCCCGGCGTGACGAGATCCGCGAGGCTCTGCCCCTCGATCAACTCCATGGTGAGGAACCGGATGCCGTCCACGTCCTCGACCGAGTGGAGCGTGACGATGTTGGGGTGGTTCAGGCCTGCCACGGTGCGCGCTTCGCGCTCGAATCGCGCCAGGTGGTCGGCGTCGAGTGAAAGGGTGTCGGGCAGAACCTTCATCGCGACGTCGCGGCCGAGGCGCAAGTCCCTGGCGCGATAGACCTCGCCCATGCCGCCCGCGCCGATCTGGCTGACGATCTCGTAGGTACCAAGACGGGTGGCGGGAGTCAGCGGCATCGGACGAGTGTATCGCATGTCGCGAAGCGCTGCTCCAACCGGCCGATCAAGAGTGCGGACGCCGGTTCCGGCACGCCGGCGAGCCGGATCTCCGCACCGGCCCGGGTGAAAGGGACTGCGACCGGTGCGGTCCTCAGGGGGTGCGCCCCCCGGGTCGAACCGGTATAATCCTTGCGCTCGGGCCAGAAGCCAGAGCCTCTCCCTGGAGACCTGGAATGTCCATCGAGCCCGATTCGCGCACTATCGTCATCCGCGGCACCGAGATTGTCGCCACCGACGAGTCTCGCATCCGGCTGCAGAAGCTGGCGCGCATCACGCTGGATTCGATGGTCCAATTCGTCGGCCTCCTCGATGCCGATGGCACGGTGCTCGAGATCAACAAGGTCGCGCTCGACGCCGTGGGCATCAAGCTCTCCGACGTCGAGGGGAAGCCCTTCTGGACGTCGTTCTGGTGGCAGGTCTCGGACGAGGTCAATACCACCCTTCGCGAGTCGATTGCGCGTGCTGCCCGGGGCGAGTCGGTACGCTGGGACACGCCGATCTACGGGCGCGCGGGTGGCAAGGAAACGATCATCATCGATGCTTCGCTCTGTCCGGTGATGGATGACGACGGCAACGTGGTGTTCATCTGCGCCGAGGGCAGAGACATCTCCCAGAAAAAGGCGCAGGAGCGCGAGCTTGCCCAGAAGAACATCGAGCTGCAGGGCCTGCTCGAGCGCATTCGCGAGCTCGACGAGATCAAGACGCAGTTCTTCGCCAACGTCAGCCACGAGTTGCGCACGCCACTGGCACTCATCCTCGGCCCGGCCCAGCGGCTGATCGAGGACGACGGCACGATGGAGTTCGTGGACCGGCGCGAGTCCGCCCAGGTCATCGCGCGCAATGCCCGGATGTTGCTCAAGCACGTCAGCGATCTCCTCGACATGTCGAGAATCGAGGCGGGCAAGCTCAGGATCGAGTTGCGGGACACCGACGTCGCCGCGCTGGTGCGCTTCCTGGCCTCCCACTTCGCGGTGCTCGCGACCGATCGCGGCATCGACTTCGCGGTCGAGGCCGACGAGGTGTGCATCGCCGCCGTGGATCCCGACAAGCTGCAGCGCGTCCTGATGAACCTGCTCGGGAACGCGTTCAAGTTCGTCCCGGATGGCGGACACATCCGGTGCAGCCTGGCGCAGGCAGGGGATCGCGTGACCATGGCGGTGGACGACTCGGGCCCGGGAGTGCGCCCCGAGCTGCGGAACGCCATCTTCGAGCGCTTCCGCCAGGGTGATGGTGGCATCGACCGCAAGGTGGGCGGCACCGGGCTCGGGCTTGCGATCGCCAAGGAATTCGTCGAGATGCACAAGGGCCTGGTCGAAGTGGTCGACTCGGAACTCGGTGGCGCGCGCTTCCAGGTGGTGCTGCCACTCCACCGCATGTCGACGGCAGGGCTGGCGGCTGCCAATGCGCCGGTCCAGGGTCTTGACCGCGCGATGATCGAGGGCTTGATCGACCAGTTGCGCCCGCTCCGAGTGCGCGCCGAGGAGAGGCCGGCCCGGTCAGCGGTCGGCCTTCCGCGCATCCTCGTGGTCGAGGACAACCCGGACATGAATCGCTTCATCGTCCAAAGCCTCGAGGGCGCCTACGAAGTGATTCCGGCATTCGACGGACGCGAGGGCATCGAGCAGGCGCTTCGCCACTGCCCCACGGTCATCGTCTCCGACATCATGATGCCGAATGTGAGCGGCGTCGAAATGATTGCCGAGATGCGGCGGCTGCCCGAACTCGAGTCGACGCCAATCCTCCTGCTCTCGGCCAAGGCCGACGAGCAACTCATGGTGCGGCTGCTGGACGATGGCGCCCAGGACTTCATCGTCAAGCCGTTCTCCGAGCGAGACCTGCAGGTCCGGGTTCGCAATCTTGTCCTGTCGGTGCGCGCGCGCGAGCAGCTCGAAGTCCTGCGGGAGACTGCGGAGTCGGCGAATCGCGCCAAGGATGAATTCATCGCGATGCTCGGCCACGAGCTGCGCAATCCCCTTTCGCCCATCGTGACGGCGCTGCAATTGATCAAGCTGCAGCGCTACGAGCACTCCGAGCTCGCGTACACGATCATCGAGCGCCAGGTGAGTCATCTCACCAGGCTGGTGGACGATCTGCTCGACGTTGCTCGAATCGCGCGCGGCAAGGTGGAGTTGAAGCTCGAGACGATCGATCTCGCCGAGGTCGTCGCCAAGGCGATCGAAATGGCGGGCCCTCTGCTCGAGCAACAGAAGCATGTGCTGACCGTGGAGGTGCCGAAGCGTGGACTCGCCGTCAACGGCGATGCGATCCGCCTCAGCCAGGTGGTCTCGAATCTCCTCACCAACGCGGCGAAGTACACGCCGTCGGGAGGAGGAAGGATCACCGTGGTTGCGGAACGGATCGGCGACGCGGTCGTGCTGCGCGTGAAGGACACGGGGATCGGAATCGCCCCTGAGATCCTCCCGCGCATCTTCGAGCTCTTCATTCAGGATCGCCAGGCGAGCGATCGTTCGCTCGGCGGGCTGGGGATCGGCCTGACAATCGTGAGAAACCTGGTCGAGGGCCACGGGGGTACCGTTTCCGCGCAGAGTGCAGGGCCGGGGCGCGGCAGCGAGTTCGAAATCCGCCTCCCCGCGGCGCCGCCGGCCGCCGTCGGTCCGACGGTGGAGGCTGATTCCCCTCCGGTCGCGCCGGCTCGGAATTCGCGGTTGCGCATCCTGGTGGTCGACGACAACGTGGACGGGGCCGTGGTCCTCGCCCGGACGCTGACGCTCAAGGGTCACTCGACGGTCATCGCGCACGATGCCCTGTCGGCGCTCGCGCTGGCGGTGGAATGGCTGCCGGACGTGGCGGTCGTGGACATCGGCTTGCCGGTCATGGACGGGTACGAACTCGCCATGCGCCTGCGCCAGATTCCGCAGCTCGCGAGTCTGCACCTGGTCGCGCTCACGGGATACGGTCAGGAGTCGGATCGAAGGAAGTCGCGGGAGGCCGGTTTCGGGGAACACCTGGTGAAGCCGGTCGATCTCGAGGAGCTGGAATCCGCGCTCAAGCCGGTGATGGACGGCGGGCAGGCGCTCGAACGAATCGCGGATTCGGGGGGCGGACCGTAAGCGCGCCTTGCATCGGCCGCGGGGAGGCCATGGGAGCGTCCTCGGGCTGATGTTCGCCCTGTGCCAGCCTTTCCGGGAGAAGTGATGCATCATCTGCTCGCGGGTCTCGTCCCGGTCCTCCTGGTCGTTCAACTGGGGAGGGCCACGGTAACCGGCATCGTCCGCGACGCGGACACCGGGGATCCCCTGATGGGCGCAGCCGTCACATTGCCCGACCTCCAGCGCATCGCGTTCACCGACGTTTACGGGCGTTACGAGCTGCCCGAGGTTCCGGCCGGCCCGCAGCACCTTACCTTCCGACTCCTCGGACACGCCCCGCGCACGATGCACGCGCTCGTGCCCCGCGACGGACAGCTCGCAATTCACGTGGCGCTGCGCCCCGAACCGCTTCGCCTCCACACGGTCGAGGTTCGGCCGCGAGTGATCATGCGCGGCGCGGAGGGCCCGGACAGCACGGTGTTTCCCGATCGCGCGAGTTCCGCGGCGGCGTTACGGAATCATCCGACGCTTTCTGATTCTTTCCTCAGCGAATCAGGGCCATCCGCCGGGTTTCGACCTGGCTCCCAGCGTCGAGCCGCAGCAGGTAGAGCCCCGCCGCCAGTTGTGTCCCGTGCGCATCCTGCCCGGTCCATTCGACCTGGTGCCGGCCCGCCTCGAGCACGCTGCCGTCAGCGAGCGTCCCGACCAGGCGACCGCGCACGTCGAAGACGCGCAGCGTGACGCGCTCGTTCTTCGCCAGGTCGAAGCGGACCGTGGTGTGCGCGGAGAACGGGTTCGGCAGGTTCGGCCGCAGGTGGACCGAGCGGGCGGCCACCCCGTCGCCCACGCCGACGACCGAGCTCGAGTCGTAGATCAGTGCCAGGAACTCGGGATGATCGACGAACGGATTGCGGTTGTTCTGGTAGATGGAGACCGCGCCATTGCGCATGCGCTCCTTCCAGCTCACGGGGTCCGTTGCGGCCCAGTCGGAGTACTGCTGGACCGCCCACGGCAGGATGTTGGCGCCATCGGCTGAGGGGCTGCCGGGCCACGCGCCGTCCTCGCCGAAGTAGCGCGTCGCGACGTAGAACTGGCCGCGCGCGAAGTCGCCCTTGTAGGCGTCGATGGGCTCGAACACGGTGCCGCTGTAGCCTGGGCTTGCGCTCGTGCCGAGGCGGCTGCCGTTGGTGGAGATGGTGGTCGCGCTGCCGACCTCGCCGAACGGATAGTTCGAGCGGTAGCCGTTCACCTTGGCGTCGGTCGGATAGAGAATCCACAGGTCCGTGTGCATCGGCGAGGCGCCACCGAACCACGAGTCCGGCCACGAGTGCTCACGGTTGTAACCCAGGCCCTCGGTCGCACCCTGGCCGGTCTGATCGAAGCTGTATTCGTAGGCCGGGACGCCGCCCGGAATGTCCGAGTACATGTCCCACACCTTGCCGTTCGGCTTGACGTCCGTGGTCGTGAATGCGGTGAGCGCGAACGAATAGCTGCCCACGGTGTGGTTGTCGATGATGTTGTGCAGCGCCTGCCGCAGCGCCGTGCCCGACAGTCCGAGCGCGCTGTTGTAGTAGCCGGCCGGGATCGTGACGTCGACGTAGTTGAACGCGCGGCTCGCGCCGAATGCGGTGTTTCCGTCGAGGTCCGAGACGCCGCTGACGGTCAGCGTGCGCGAGCCCGGGGCGAGGTTGCGAACCGTGATCAGCACCTGCGCGGGCTTCGCCGAATCGCGCGCGGCCGCCACGGCGCCGAGCGCACCCACGGAGTAGTTTGCGGGAATCTCGGCGCTGGCCTCCTCCACGGGCTCGCTGAAGAAGACGAGCAGCGTCGAGTCGCTCATCTCGCCCACCGCAAGGACGCTCGGCGGCGTGCCCGGGCTGCCGCCCGGGATGGTGTAGCTGAGGGTCGAGGACAGCGTGGTCGCGGACGCCCCTTGGGCCTGGACGCGGTAGAAGACGCTCGCGCCCGAAGTCTGGCCCGGGATCGGCGTGCTGGTGCGGTAGGTGCTGTCGGAGAGCAGCGTCATCCCGATCACGTTCGGCAGCGAGCCCGCGGATTGTCCCCACTGGAGCGTAACCGTGGCCACCGCGCCGCTGGTGTCGACGACGGCCGCCTGGACGTCGACCGGCACGCCGGCCGGCGGGGCCGCGGGGTCGAGCGCGACATTCGTGATGCGCGGCCCGCCGGCCGGCGGCAGCGAGCCATTGTGCGAGCCGGGAGATGCAGCCGGAGCGGTGAGCACGGGCGTGGCCGTCCACTGGGCGGCGTTGTAGGACGCGCTCGGCTCGGTCACGCTCGCGATCCGCACCAGGGTCTTGTTCTCGAACAGGTCTCCCGGCGCGACGATCAGGTCGCGCACCACGTTGCCGCCGTCGACCAGCTTGGCGCCGTCGCCGATCTTGCCATTCCAGTTGAAGTAGCCCGAGAGCCAGGCCGAGCTCGCGTAGTGGATCGGGAAGACCGTCGCCGGGGCCGGGCTGCCCGCGACCCTGGCCTCGCTGGCGGCGATCGTGCCTGACAGGGTCCATGTCGTGACGTCGACGTTATTTGCCACGGCGATGATCTTCCACCCGGTCAGGTCGACAACCCCCGGACCCGAATTGTAGATTTCGATGAAGCGGTCGGTGGTGTAGTTGTTCTGCGGATCGCAAAGTTCGGACAGGAAGACGCCCGCCGAGGCAGGGGCGGAAACGAGCAGGGTGGCGAGCAGAAACAGCAGGGGGGACTTTCGCATGGACGCGCGCGCACCTTTCCAGGAGGTCGATTCGAATGGTCGTTGATCGGTCCATGATCTTAGCCCGGTAGCGCTGGGTTTCGAAGTTCTTCCCGGTGTTCGCATAAATTGCTAACATGTTGCACCATGAGCGATACATCCTCCACCCTCGGCAGCGAGATCCGCCGGCTTCGCACGGCCTCCGGCACCTCGTTGCGCGGCATGGCCCGCATCATCAGGGTTTCCGCGCCTCATCTCTCCGACATCGAGCTCGATCGCCGGCGCCCCTCGAAACCGCTGCTCGAGAAGATCGTGGCCGAGCTTGCGCCCGCGGGGGCGACCCACGCCGGCATCGATCGGCTCGATGCGCGCTTCGAGCGCGACCTGCAGGAATGGGTCGCGGCCACACCGGAGGTCCGGGTGCTGCTGCGCACGGTCAAGGAATCGGGGCGACCCATGGCGGAGGTGATCAAGGCCCTGGAGGGGCTGCTCCTGAATCCCCGGCGCACAAAATAAGGCGGGGGGGCTGGTCAGGGCTTGGCGCCGTGCGCTACGGTCACGAGATGACAAACGCGCGCGCATCGATCGTCACGATCCTGGTTCTCCTGTCCGTCACCGCATGTTCCTCGACGCCGGCGCTCCAGCAGATTGCCCGGCCCTCGCTCAAGCGGGAGTCGCTACAAGCCCGCATCACCCAGCTTGGCTCGCCCGGCTCGGCATCGGTGCGCGGCGACAACCTGCTTCAGGGCAAAGCCGTCGTCGCCTTTTACGAGGCCCGCAAGGGCGAACCTTCATGGGCGCTCCCCGGCGACGCCGAGTCGATCCGTAAGGCGATGCTCGACATCACGAATGACGGGCTCGATCCCGCGGACTACCACCTGGCGCGCATCGACTCGCTTCTCGCCGAGCGCAAGCAGCGCCGCACCGAGGAAGGCGACGCCGACCTCGAGCTCCTGCTCACAGACGCTGCAGCGGGCATGATCGACCACGCGCGCTACGGGCGCGTGCGCCCGGCCTCGCTCGACAAGCGCTGGAATGTTGATCCCCGCAAGGATGCGCCGCCCCTGGCCGACGCGCTCGCGCGCGTGGCCGGGGCACCGGATCCGGCCGCCGGCATCGCGGCCGAGAAGCTCGATCACTTCATCTATCGCGGCCTCAAGGACGAGCTGGCGCGCCTGCGCAGCACCTCGGCATCCGGCGGATGGAGCGCGATCCCCGCGGGTCGGCCAATCGCGCCCGGCGCGCACGATCCGCGCATCACGCTCGTGCGCGCGCGCCTGCTGGCGACGGGCGAGCTGCCGGCCGGATCGGCCGCGGCCGCGGACTCGGGGGCGTACGACGACTCGCTCGCGTCCGCCGTCCGGCTGTTCCAGAAGAGGCATCGCATCAGCGACAAGGGCGTGATCGACGCGGTGACGCTCGCCGAGATGAACATCCCGCTCGAAACGCGCGCGAACCAGGTGCGGGTCAATCTCGAGCGCACGCGCTGGGTGCTGCCCGGCCTCAAGGACGACTTCCTGTTCGTCAACCTCCCCGCGTTCAAGACCTACCTCATCCAGGGTGGGCAGAAGACGTGGGAGAGCCGCGTCCAGGTCGGCAAGGAAGGACGCCAGACGCCGACGTTCCGCTCGAACATGAAGTACGTGATCTTCAACCCGACGTGGACCGTCCCCTCGACCATCCTCAAGGAGGACATCCTCGGGAGCGAGGCCGGCGGTGCCGCCATGGTTGCGAAGAAGAAGCTCCGCGTCTTCGACCGCGAGGGCAACGAGGTGGAGCCCTCGGCGATCGACTGGTCTTCGGCCGCGCCGGGGAATTTCCCGTACACGTTGCGCCAGAACGCGGGCGACGGCAACGCGCTCGGGCAGGTCAAGTTCATGTTTCCGAACCCGTACGACATCTACCTGCACGACACGCCGAGCCGCGAGTTGTTCAGCGC
>JBKJOC010000034.1:0-3018 GCA_046595725.1 Candidatus Eiseniibacteriota bacterium | reverse complement strand
GCGGGCGTCGATCGCGCGATCGACGTCGTCACCATCGCGCTCGACCTCTACGGCCCGCCCGTCTACGTCCGCCACGAGATCGTCCACAATCGCCACGTCGTCGAGTCCCTGCGCTCGAAGGGCGCGATCTTCGTCGACGAACTCGACCACGTGCCCGAAGGGTCGACGCTCGTCTTCTCGGCCCACGGTGTCTCCCCCGCGGTGCGCGCCGAGGCGAAGGCGCGCGGCTTGAAGCCGATCGACGCCACCTGCCCGCTCGTCACCAAGGTCCATCTCGAGGCCCTGCGTTTCGCCAGGGCCGGCTACCAGATCGCGCTCATCGGGCACGCCGGGCACGCCGAGGTCGAGGGCACGATGGGTGAGGCGCCCGATGCCATGATCCTCGTGCAGTCGGTCGAGGACGTGGCGACACTCACGGTTCGTGACCCGCAGAAGCTCGCCTACCTCACCCAGACCACGCTCTCCGTCGACGAAACCACCGCGATCATCGCGGCACTGCGCGCGCGCTATCCGTCAGTGCGCGGACCGGCGCGCGAGGACATCTGCTACGCCACCACCAACCGCCAGGCGGCGGTCAAGCAACTGGCGGACGAGTGCGACCTCGTGCTCGTGGTGGGATCGCCGACCAGCAGCAACTCGAGCCGCCTGCGCGAAGTCGCGGAGCTGACGGGCTCGGAAGCCCATCTCGTGGAGAGCGTGGAGGACGTGAAGCCGGAGTGGCTCACGGGCAAGCGTGCGGTCGGGGTGACCGCCGGAGCCTCGACGCCCGAACACCTGGTGCAGGCGCTGGTCGCGTGGCTGTCCGCGAACGGCGGCTCAAAGGTCCGCCATCTCGAGGTCGTGCGCGAGGAGATGTTCTTCCACCTGCCGAGCGACCTCTCGAAGGACGTCGAGGCCTCGGGCCGCGCCCCCGCGTTGCTCACTGCGAGCGGCCGCACCTTGAGGACGCGTTAGCGCTTCTTCTTCGAAACAACCGCCTTCTTTGCCGGTGTCGCCAACTTCTGGAAGTACAGCACTCGACCCGCGAGATACTCGTCGGGCGGCACTCGCTTGTGACCCTCCTCCGCGAGCGCGAGTGCGTCCCTAGGGCGGCCCTGCCGGTAGCGAACCTCCGCCGCGGTATCCGAGAATTCGGTGCTGCGCGGCTCGGCCACGCGCGCCCGCTCGATCGCCAACCAGGCCTGGTCCAACATCACGCCCCGCTGCGCCAGTTGCCATGCCATGGCGTTGAGCGCCGGAGCGCCCAGGCCGGTGTCCGCCAGCGCCTGCGCCACGGCAGCGCGCGCGCGCTTCTGCTCGGCATCCGCCTGCGCCGCCTGCCCGGCCTTCCGGTACCACGCGGCATAGTCGAGATGCGCCGCGACCAGTCGCCCCGCCCGCCACGCGCGGTAGATACGCTCGAGCTGGCCCACCGGATCGGGATCGTCGTCGACGCGCAGGTAGATGTAGCGCGAGGCGTCGTCAGGACGATCGGGATTCAGGCGGCCGACCAGCAGCGCGGCCGAGCGCGCGCCACGCCAGTCCGCCTTGTTGGACTGCGCAAGCATGAGGCCGGCGATCAAGCGCTCGGCGAGCGGCCGGCCGGCGAGGCCCTTCACCGTGTCGATCACGGCGTCTAGCGCCTGGTGACGGATCATGGTGTTGCCCTGGACCGCAAGGTTGGTGTCGAGCACGCCGCCCGACCAGTTGACCAGCTCGACGCCCGTGTAGCCCGAGGGCCAACCGGTGCGATCGAGCGCGCCGATCTGCCGGCGCTGGAAATGCGGATCCGAGTGCATGAGCGAGTCGACCATGCGCTCGACCGGCACGCCCTCGCGCAACATCTGGAGCCCGCGCGGGCCCCACGAGCCGTTGGTCTCGCCGCCGGTTGCGATCGCCCCCACTCCCGCCTCGACCCAGGGCGTCAGGTTGCCGGAGGCCGCGGTGTGCGACAGCACCGCAACCGCGAGCTCGCCGGTGGCGGGATCACGCGCCACGATCGAGACCGCGCCGCTCATGTCCGCGGCGCGCGCGGCGCCGGCGCACAGGCTGAGGCAGGTGAGGATGACGAGGATGACGAGGATTCTCACGAGGGATCCTTCTCGAGGTCCAGGGCGCGGCCCACTCGGATGCGCGCGCCGGTGATGGATTCCGAAGCGGGAGAGGCCAGGAATGCGACCACGCGGCCGATCTCCTCCGCGCGCACGTGCCCGGCCACCAACGCGTTGACGGTGATGCCGTTGTCGCGCTCCTCGTCGGCGAGCGTGCGGGCCAGCGCCACCAGCGCCTCGCCGGTCGGCGCGCGCGCAACGTTGAGGATGCGCCCGAACCCGGCCGCCCGCATCGCGGGCAGCACGGCGCGGGCGCAATAGAACGCGGCGTCGAGATGGGCCCGCACGTCGGCCTGCCATTCGAGCGGCGAGGTCTCGCCCAGGGGCTTGGGCGGCGTGGCCCCGACGCAGTTGACCAGGACGACCGGCGCACCGAGCGCGGCGGTGACCTCGACCCACAGGCGCTCGACTGACTCGGCGTTCGTCACGTCGGCGGTGAACGCGTTGGCGCGACCGCTCGCACGCTCGCACAGGAGCGCAGTCTCATCGAGCGACTCGAGCGCGCCCTTGTCGTCGTCGCACGCGGCGACGTGACACCCCGCGCGCGCGAGGGCGATGGCGCACGCACGCCCGACCGCCCCCCCCGCGCCCGTTACCATGGCGACGCGGCCCGAGAGCGCAAGATCGGCGACGACTTCGGTCACTCCCATGCGGCTGCCCCCGGTCCCCTCGCCACCCGACTCTTGCCAAAGCCATGGTCGCAAAGTAGGTTACACCCTCGAAGGCAGCCTAGGATACCGCGCCCTTCCCCCGATTTCCCGAGGCCCCGCATGGATGCACTCGACCTGACCGGCAGGAACGCAATCGTCCTGGGAGTCGCCAACCATCGCTCGATCGCCTGGGGCATCGCCCTGGAGCTGGCCGCGCGCGGGGCGCGCCTCTGCCTGACCTACCAGGGGGAGCGCTTCAAGGGCACGCTCGAGAAACT
>JBKJOC010000484.1:0-4291 GCA_046595725.1 Candidatus Eiseniibacteriota bacterium | reverse complement strand
GCACTTCCCGGTCTCGAAGCCGACGATGTCGGCTCACTTCTCCGTGCTCCTCGAAGCCGACCTCGTCGAGGCGGAGAAGAGCGGCCGGACCATCGTCTACCGCCTCAAGATGTCCGTGCTCGAAGACGCCCTGCTCGGCTTCGCGCAGACCGTCGGCTGGAAGCCGGAAGCCACCCGTCCGAAGAAGAAGCTCAAGGAGGCACGATGAAATCGATCCTCGCCCCGGCGCTCCTCATGGCCGCCGCTGCGCTGGCCACCGCAAACTGGATGCTTCAGCCCGAGCGCGCGGTCGCCTGGGGCGCAGTGCTGCTCCTGCTCGGTTTCATGGCCCTGGTCCACTTCATGATGGGCCGTCGCGACCCGTCCATCCGCGATGCCGCCTTGTTCGCGGGAGTCGTGATGGGGATCGCCCTGGGAGGGAAACTCGCGGTGATCCTGGGCGTGATCCACGACGCCGAGTTCACCCGGCGCGCGACGAACGTCCTGGTCGGCACGCTGCTCCTGTTCATGGGGAACGACATTCCGAAACGGCTCGCGCCCCTGTCGAGGGCGCAGTGCCATGACGAGCGAGCCCAGGGGTTGCAGCGGCTCGCCGGATGGACCTGGGTCCTCGCGGGCCTGGGGTACGTGGTCGCCTGGCTCGTTCTTCCAACCGAAGTGGCGGACCCGGTGTCGCTCGGGTTGGTCGTGAGCGCCATGTTCGCGACCGCCGCGCCGATCCTGTGGAGAGGCCTGGGACGGGCATGATCGCGCGCTTGATGGGGCGCCTGATCGGGCTCCCGACGCTCTCGCCCGCCGCGCTCCGCGAGCGCATGCAGGGCGGGCCGGTCACGGTGATCGACGTCAATCCCCCGGCGCGGTGGGGGGCGGCCCATGTGCCGGGCGCGCTGAATCTCGATCCGATGAGCTATGCCGAGCGCGACTTGCCGGCGGATAAGTCGGCCCTCCTGGTCTTCTACTGCTCGAACTTCCTGTGCCGAAAGGCGCCGAACGCGGCCCGGCGGGCGCGCGCCATGGGCTACGAGAACGTGCGCGTCCTGTCGGCCGGGATCGCCGGCTGGCTCGCTGCCGCACTCCCGACGGAGTCCGGGGCTTGAGTTGTCGCCGGGCGAGGTTTTGCGCGTGGCTTGCCGCACAACACCTTGCGATGGCTGACCCGCCCCGGGGCGGGTGAAGGATCCGCCGCGGGGCGGGTAAACGATCCGCCCCGGGGCGGGTGAACGATTCAGCACCGGCTTGCGCGAGCGCGACTACCGCGCCGGAACGAACCTCTCGGCGGTCCGGCTTGAGCGCCCTAGCGGGTGGGGGGCAGGCGGAGGCCCCGGGGGACGATCAGCGGCTCGAGCAGGTCGAACGCCCCCGACACCAGCAGTGCCAGGAGCGCGGCGGGCACCGCGCCCTGCGCAATCAGGGCGGGGTCCCGGAGCTGGATTCCTGAGAGGATCGGCTCCCCGAGGCCCCCGGCGCCGATCAGCGCCGCGATGGTCGCGGTGCCGACCGTGATCACCGCGCTGGTCTGGATGCCCGCGAGGATCGTGGGCGAGGCGAGGGGGAGCGCGACCTTCCACAGCCGCGACTTCGCCGACAGTCCCATCGCCTCGGCCGCTTCAACCAGTGGGCGCGGCAGCGTGGTCAGGCCGACGTAGGTGTTGCGCACGATCGGCAGTAGGCCATAGACGAAGAGCGCGATCAGCGCGGGCCCCGTCCCGATGCCGACGAGCGGGATCAGGAATGCCAGGAGCGCGAGCGACGGCACGGTCTGGAAGAGCCCCGCCGCCCCGAGCGCGAGCTTCGCCAGCAGGCGCGATCGCGTCGCGAGGATCCCGAGCGGGACGCCGACCGCGATCGCAAGCAGGAGCGCCCACGCCACGAGCCGCATGTGTTCCATGGTCCGCCTTGCGACCATCGCCCACGGGCCACGCGTGGGTGTGCTCGCCAGGGCGACCCGGGCCTCGCCGAGGGCGGCGTGAAGGAGCGAGTCCGAAGCCTCGGCGAACGGGCGCTTCTCGAGTGCGACCGCGCGGTTGGCGGCGATCATCTTTGACTCGTCGATCGTTCCCGAAAGTCGGTCCCACGACGCGACGACCGCGGGGGCGCGCTGCGCGAGGTCGCTCCGGTAGAGCACGACCGCGTCGTAGCGCGGGAAGAAAGAGCGGTCGTCCTCGAGCACCGCGAGGTCGAGCGCGGCGATCTGCGCGTCCGTCGTGTAGACGTCGGTGGCGTCGATCGATCCCCTGGACAGCGCGTCCCACGCCAGCTCGTGCTGGAGGCCGCGAACGTCCTTCGGCGTGAGGCCATACGCGCGCGCCAGCCCGGGCCAGCCGTCGGTGCGCCCGAGGAACTCGTGCGTCAGGCCCAGTCTCACCCCGGGATGGCGCGCCAGGTCCGACAGTCGCGTGAGCCCGAGCCGCCGGGCCGTGGCGCGCGTGACCGCGATCCCGTAGCCGTCGTTGAAGCCGAGCGGCCGCCCGACCGAGATACCGAGCGGTGCCAGCCCCGCGGCGAGCGTGTCGAGCGAGGGGCGGTCCGTGCGCTTGAGGATCACCTCGGCGATCGTGCCGGTGTACTCGGGGTAGGCGTCGATCGCGCCCGAGCGCAGCGCCTGGTAGACGATCTCGGTCCCGCCCAGGTTTGAGCGGTGCTCGACCGGCGTGGCGCCGGTGCCGCGCGCGAGCGTGGCCAGCGCCTCGCCCAGGATCCATGACTCGGGAAACGCCTTGGAGCCGACCGTCACGCGCGCCGGGGGAGCGGCCTGGGCGAGGCCGGCGATGGCGAGGCCGGCGATGGTGAGGCCCGCGATGGTGAGCGCGCAGACGGACAGCGCGAGTCTCAACACGGCTCCGCGGCGAAGAGTCCCGTCCGCTGGGCGCGCACAAACTCGGTGACAAACGGCTCGGCGGGGCGATCGACCAGATCCTTCACGGTGCCGCGCTGGACCACCCTCCCCGCTCGCAGCAGCACCACCTCATCGGCCACGAATGCGGCCTCGGCCAGGTCGTGCGTCACGAACAGCACGGTCTTGCGGAGCGATTTGAACAGCTCGGCCAGTTCCTCCTGGAGCTTTGCCCGGATCATGGGGTCGAGCGCGCCCAGCGGCTCGTCGAACAGCAGCACGGCCGGATCGAGCACGAGCGCCCTCATGAGCGCGACGCGCTGGCGCTGGCCACCCGAGAGCTGCGCCGGATAGCGCGCGAGCAGGTCCTCAGGGAGGTGCGCGAGGCGGGCCAGCTCGGCGATGCGGGCCGAGGTGCGCGCTTGATCCCAGTCCTGATCACGCGCGAGCAGCGCGACGTTCTCAGCCGCGGTCAGGTGCGGGAAGAGCGCGCCCTCCTGGATGACGTAGCCCATGCCGAGGCGCAGGCGGTCGCGTGCGGCAGGCGTCACCGCGGTGCCCAGGACTTCGACCGTCCCGCGGTCGGGCACAAGGAGGCCGACCACGAGCCGCAGCAGGGTCGACTTGCCGCAGCCGCTGGGTCCGACCAGGGCGACGGTGCGGTCCGCCGGGATCTCGAGGTCGATGGGTCCGAGCGCGGGCTGGCCGTCGTAGCTGCGGGTGACGCCGGTAAGCCGAATCGCGGGGTCGGTCATGGGCGCGGACAGTATCAAAAATCCCGGCAATGAGCAGGAAACATGAATCACCCGGGCGGCCGGATTCATCTCACCAGAAGGCCGGTTGACGCTGTCCCGACCCGGGCCTAGGCTCGTCCGGTCGGGCTGCGGAGACCGACTCCCTACTCAGTAAGTTCCAGGGAGGAGCCATGCCCGCGACCACGCTCGACCTTCGAACCGCCCTCGCCCGCCGCCTCTCCGCGGCGCGCGATCGAACCGATCGCTTCTTTGGCCTCATCGCCGAGTCGTCGCTCTACGAGCGCGCGATTCCCGAGCGGCATCGCATCGTCTTCTATCTCGGGCACCTCGAGGCGTTCGACTGGAACCTGATCGGGCGTCAGGTGTTCGACCTGCCCGCGTTCGCGCCGGAACTCGATCCCCTGTTCGCGTTCGGGATCGATCCCGTCGACGGGCAGCTGCCTTCGGACGTGCCGGCGGATTGGCCCGCCCTCGCGGCCGTCCGCGCCTATCGGGACCAGGCGCGCGCCCGGGTCGATGCCTGCCTGGCGCAGTTCGAGGCCAGGATGTCGCCTGCGCCGGTCGGGCTCGAGAACGGGCACGTCTTCCAGATCGCGATCGAGCACCGGCTCATGCACGCCGAGACGCTTGCCTACATGCTGCCGCACCTGCCGCTCGAGGCGTTCGATCCCGCGGTGCGCGTGCGCCCCGACGCACAGCCCGG
>JBKJOC010000440.1:0-5765 GCA_046595725.1 Candidatus Eiseniibacteriota bacterium | reverse complement strand
GGCCGCGCTGCCGCTTGGCGCGCTGCTCAAGGACACCAACGAGAGCGTGCGCGGCGAGACCGTCGAAGCGCTGGCCGCGATCGCGCGCGGCGGCAGCGACGTGCACGTCGCGCGCTCACTGTTCGCGCGCAGCGAGGGTGAGCGCGCGCGCGCCCTGCTCGACCTGCGCTCGCTCGATGCCGAGACCGCGCGCCGCCTCGACGCCTTGTTCCTCGATCGCGACCTCATGTCCGCCGCCGAGCACGAGTTGATCGCCCCCGAACACGCCCCCGGGCGTGCGAGCGACGAGGGTGTGGCGTGGGACCTCCTGACCGGATCCGACCGCAGCGTTTCCTGATCCCGCCCCCGCGGAGGACCCCGTGTCCGCCGCCTTGCAATCTCCGCGCCTCATTGCCGCCGACGATCCCGACTACCCCGAGCGGTTGCGCGACCTTGGCGCGCGCGCGCCCGATCCTGTCCATGCGCTCGGCAATTCGCCCTGGCCGGAGATCCCGCTGGCGACCATCGTGGGCGCGCGTGCCGCATCGCGCTACGGCCTGCGCGTCACCGAGCAACTGGTGGCGTCGCTGGTCGCGTCAGGCGTCGGCGTGGTGAGCGGTCTCTCGCGCGGCATCGATGGCGCCGCTCACCGCGCGGCGCTCGCCCGGGGTGGTTGGACGGTCGCGGTGCTCGGCGTCGGGATCGATCAGGTCTACCCGCCCGAGCACGGGAGCCTCTACACTCGGATCGCTCGCTCTGGACGGATTCTTTCGCCCTGGCCGGCGGGGGAAACCGTGCGGGCGTGGCGCTTCCCGGCGCGCAACCGCGTGCTCGCCGCGCTGGGCGACGTGACGATCGTGGTCCAGGCCGATTTAAAGAGCGGTAGCGGCCACACCGCGCGCGCCGCCCGCGCGATGGGCCGGGAGGTGTGGGTCGCGCCCTGGCCGCTCGACCATCCCGCCTGGGCTGGCAACGCGCATTGGGCGCGGGGCGGCCACGCTCGCGTCTTGTGCGCCTTCGAGGACGCGGCGCGGAGTGCCCGAGCGGCGCATGGCGCGCGCACGACCCCGAGGGCAGAGCCGGCTCCGGATGCCGACGAGGGCCGCCTCTTCGCCGCGCTCTCCGGCCGCCCGCGTTCGCTCGAGCAGTTGGCACGCGCGAGCGGCCTCGCGATCGGCACCGCCGCCGCCGCGCTGACCACACTCGAGCTGGCTGGCCGCGTCGAACGCGCCGGATCGGACCGTTACCGCCGGAGGACGAGTTGACGCACGAAGTTCGGTTGGCCCACAGGATCGAGTACGGGTTCGTGCACCTCGCGGGCGCGCTGGCGTGTGCCTTGCCGCCCGGCGCGTCGCGCCGGCTCGGACGTACGCTCGGAACGGTGGCGCGCCTGCTCGGCGTGCGCACCGCCGTCGCGCGCGCGAACCTGGCCCGCGCGTTTCCCGAGAGGGGTGCGCCTGAGCGCGAACGAATCCTCGCGGCGGCCTACGAGCAGGCGGGGATGACCGCGCTCGAGATCCTGCGCTTCCGAAAGCTCGATCCCGCCGAGCTCGATCGCATCGCCGCCACCACCGTCGGCCTCGAGCATGTCGCGGCCGCGCGCGCGCGCGGCAAGGGCGTGGTGCTGCTCACGGGGCACTACGGCGCGTTCGACCTCGCCGGCGCGACCGTGGCGCGGCACGGCCACCCGGTCCACTTCTTCGTGCGCGGACAGTCGAACCCGCTCGTCGACGCCGAGCTGCAGGGGCGCCGCGCGCAGCTCGGGGCCGGCGTGGTGCCGCACGGGATCGGCGTGCGCGGGGCATTGCGCGCCCTGCGCATGAACGCCTGCGTCGCGCTGGTCGCGGACCAGGATGCGGGGCGACGCGGGATCTTTGTCGACTTCTTCGGCACGCCCGCCTCGACGCCGCCCGGCCCGGCCGAGCTGTGCGTGCGGACCGGGGCGCCGCTGGTCCTCGGCTACCTGGTCCGGCGCGGTGACGGCTCCTACGAGGGGCACATGCTGCCGCCGATCGATCCGCCCGCGAGCGGCGATGACGCCGCCGACGTGCGCGTGCTGACCCAGCTCCACGCCACTGCGCTCGAGTCGTGGATCCGCGAGCGCCCGGAGCAATGGCTCTGGACCCATCGCCGCTGGAAGACGCGCCCGCCGGCCGGGATGGCGCATGCACCCACGCCGGCCCTGGCGGCGCTGGCGCTCGCGCTCGCGCTCGCCGCCGTGATGCCCGGGGCGTTCAGGTCCCAGCTCGCGCGCTCGGCCGCGCTCGACAGCACGGGTGTGCCCGGTCGCGACAGCGCCAGCCGCGATCGCGGCGCGGACCTGCCGCAGGCGGAAAGCGCGTTTGACGGCGCCGGCTCGAGCGTGTTCCCGCTCTCCGAGGCGCGCGTGCGCCGGGTCTTCGAGGACGTGCGCATCCGTCGCACGGAAACGGGCTGGGCCATCGACGCCGAGGAGATCTTCCAGGCCGGGGTCGCGCCCGCGCGCGCGGCCATGGGACTGCCCGACTACCGCGCGAGCGTCGGTCCCGACTCGGCGAGCCGGGGACTCTCAGGGACGGTGCGCGGACTGAGCGTGACGGTCGACGGCCTTCCGATGGGCGTCACGGCGCTGCCCGGTTCCGCCGCGCCGGGACAGGACCTGGGCGGAATCGAGCGGCTCTATCGCTGGGAAGTCCCGTTCTCCGCGGAGGAGATTCGCACGGTGCGGCTCTCCTATTCGATCGGCGACTCGCGCACGGATCGCGGCGAGCCCCTGCTCTTCTTCTACCTCAACCCCGGGTCCCTGTGGGAAGGCGAGGCCGCGAAGGTGACCGCCTCGGTCGACCTGGGCGCGGTCGATCGCGAGGATCTGATCCCGGCCTGGCTCAGGCCCGCGGGCTACCGCGTCTATGGCTCGCAGGTGATCTGGCGGCGGAGCGCCGGCGACGCGGTCGCCGACATCGCACTCGCCTACAGGCCCGCGGTGGCGGATCCGCTGGCGGCATTTGCCGACCGCAAGGTCGGGCCGCTCGCGCTCACGGCTGAGGCGACGGAGGAGTGGTTCGAGCGCCTGAGTGTGCGCGAGACGCGCTACTGGGCGGGGTTCCTGCGGGCGCGCCGCGGCGCCAGCGTGGACACCGCGGGCGCGACGGCCGCCCTCGCGCGCGAACCGTGGTATCGCGCGGCGCGAGGGTATCGCGACAGCCGGCTCGCGAAGAATGAGCGCATGCTGCTGGCTCGGCTCGAGGAGCGCCTGCTTGCCTGGCGTCGGGCCCAGGTCCCCACCGATTCCCTCACCGGGGGGAATTCCGCGCCCTGAGCCGGACGCTCGCCGCAATCCGCATCGGCGTGGCAATTCGACGCCAGATCGGGCAAAAGGCGCCAGGGTGGCGGTGCTCCAGGAACGCGGCGGCGCCGGGTGCCCCGGCGCCTGCCTCAACCATAACGCCATCACTCCTTGCGGATTAGAGCCGACCTCTTAGAACACGCCTGAGGCGGCAGTTGCAATGTTCCACCTCCCTTCTTTGCTGGCCCGCGCCTTGCAACCTGATGGCAGAACCGCCGTTTCGACGGTTCATCGTGTTGGCCTACACAGGGAGGATCCCGCATGTCCGAATCGCGCGCCCGCTCGACCGCCCGCAACTCCCGCACGTCGCCGCTGGCGACGCGGGTCCTCGATCTCGCGGTCACCCTGCTGGCCGCCGAGGACGAGGGGCAGGTGCTCAGGCGACTGGCGCCATTGACCGCGCTGCCGTTCGGTCTCGGATTCGGGCGCGCGTTCCTCCTCGTCGCCGACGCCGAACGGGCGGTGCTGGCGGGACGTGCCGCAGTCGGGCCGTGCAACGCGCTCGAGGCCGGACGCATGCCCTCTTGGACCGGGGGCGAGTCCCTGGACCCCGGCGGGATGCTCGCCGCGCTGACCGACGACGAGCTCGTGAGCGCGGCGCCCGAGCTGACCGCGCGCGTGCGCGGCCTCGCGCTGCCACTCGTGCCGGGTTGCGATCCGGTGGTCGACCTCTTTCTCAATGGCGGCACGGGGCGCTACGGGGACCTCGAGGGCGCGCGCGGCCCCGCGGGTTCGTGGACGAACGCGCTCGGGGTCGAGGACTTCATCGTGGCGACCGTGGTCGCGTGCGGTCGACCGATCGCGCTCGTGGTCGCGGACGCGGGCTTCGGGCGGACGACGCTGGGCGATGCCGAGCTCGAACTGCTCGAGCGCCTGGCGAAGGTTGCGGGCCTGGCGATCGAGCGCGCGCGCCTTGCGGGCGATCGGCTCGAGCGCGCGGCGCAGTTGGCGACGCTCGAAGAGCTGGCGAAGAGCGCGATCGCACCCACCAGCCTGCGAACCGAACTCGCCCTGGTGGTGCGCGCCGGAGCGCAGGCGCTGTCGTGCCGCGGCGGCGTGCTGTGGCGGGCGGCAGCTGAGAACGGCGGCGTGGAGCGTCCCGGCCTCGTGCTCGAGACCGTCCACGTGAGCGACGATCGCACCGACCCGCTGCGGCAGGCGGAGTCGATCGAGCCGCTTGCGCGCTCGGTCGCCCGGCACCGCGCGCCGCGTGCGATCGCCGACGCGGCATCCGACCCGCACCTCGATCCCGCGGCGGTGCGCGGGCTGGGCGCGATCTACGTTTCCCCGCTCGTGACGCCCGCCGGCACCCTGGGCGTGATGGCGTTCTTCGGACCGGCGCCGCGCGCCCTCTCCGAGCCGCGGGCGTTCGATCGCGAAGACATCCGAGTGGCCGAGGCGGTGGTCGCGCAGGCCGCAGCGGTCCTGGCGCAGGCGCTGCTGTCGGATCGCGTGCGCGAGGCCGAGTCGCGCCTGGCCGAGCTCGCCAAGCACGTGGCGTCGAACGAACGGCTGGCCGCGCTCGGCGCGATCGCTGCGCGCGCGGCCGAGGAGGCGCAGCATCCCCTGGCGTCGATCAACGGCTTCGCGCGTCGGGTGCATCGCAGCCTCCCTGCCGACGATCCGAATCGCGAGTACGTGGAGATCATCCTGCGGGAATCCGACCGCCTCGAGCGGCTGCTCGCCGAGCATCGCCAGTTCGCCAGCCTGTCGCGGCCGCGGCTCGCGCTCGAGAGCGTGAACCAGATCCTGGCGGGGACGCTCACCGCGCTTTCGGATGGGATGGTGAAGCGCCGGGTGCGCCTGCTCAAAAAGCTCGCGCCCGACGTGCCCTCGCTCTTGCTCGACGCCGAGAAGATCCGGCAGGTCGTGCGCAACATGCTCGAGCACGCGCTCGAGTCGGTGCCGCAGGGCGGGCGCGTCAAGGTGGAGACGCGCCGGAGCCAGGGCTATGTCGTGGTCGAGATCGCGAGCGATGCGCCGCCCCTCTCGGGCGACATGCTCGAGCAGCTGTTCGTGCCGTTTGCCAGCTCGCGCAAGGGCGGCGACCCGGTCGGGCTCGCGCTCGCGCAGCAGGTGGTGCAGAGTCACGGTGGCGAGATCCGGGTGCGCTCGGAAGGGGACTGGGGGGTGATCTTCTCGTTCACGCTCCCGGTGGTGGACAACTCCGACCGGCGAAACCGCAACGATCGCCGCGGGGTGCGCCTGGACCGGCGCAACCGCTACCCGGCGGCGTAAGCGCCCGTGCCCGACGGGGTTGACGCAGGGAGAACGCGGCTGCTATAACAGCGGGGCTCAGGGCAGGGGCGCGGGAGTCATTCCCGGGCCTTTTGCGTTGGGGCCAGTTTTCGGGCGACCCTAGCTCAGTTGGTAGAGCACCAGACTGAAAATCTGGGTGTCCGCGGTTCGATTCCGCGGGGTCGCACCACCCGTGGGGTAGGACGTGATGGGCTGGTGTAGC
>JBKJOC010000274.1:0-4871 GCA_046595725.1 Candidatus Eiseniibacteriota bacterium | reverse complement strand
AGTGCGCGCTCGAGCGACTCATAGGCCGCGATCATCTGGGCGCGCTCGGGTGCGGCGACACTCTGGCGCGAGACCGCGGCCGCGATGCGGCTGCCGAGTGGGCGCGACGCCCAGTAGACGTCGTTCGCTTTCGCGCCCAGGCGTGTCACCGCGCCTTCAACCCGCACCTGGCGCTCGAGCGTGGGCCAGTAGAAGACCAGCGCCGCCTGCGGATTCTCCGCCAGCTCGGCCGCCTTGCGGCTTCCGTAGTTCGTGAAGAACGTGAAGCCGCCGTCCTCGTCCACATCCTTGAGCAGGACGAATCGGCTCGAGGGCACGCCCGTCGGCGTCGCAGTGGCGAGCGCCATCGCGTTCGGCATCGGGACCTTCTTCTTGACCGCGTGGTCGAACCACGTACGGAATGCCGTGATCGGGTCGGGTCCGAGCTGGGCGGCCTCGAGGTCGGGTTTCGCCTTCATGCGCCCAGCCTGGTGCGCAGGTCGCGCGCGCGGTTGCGGCTTACCGGGATCTCGGTGCGGGCCTCATCGTCGAGCAGCAGCCGAAACGTTCCCGCAAACGCGGGTTGGAGCGCGCGCGCATGGTCCAGGTTGACGATTGCGCTCCGGTGGACGCGCTGGAAGCGCGTGGCGTCGAGCCGCTGCTCGAGCTGGTCGAGCGTGAAGTTGACGTAATGGCGGCTGTCCCTGGTCGCCGCGAACACCAGCTTGTCCTCGGCCCCGAACCACAGGATTTCATCCGCGCGCAGGATGAGCTGGCGGACCCCGCTGCCGACCGTGAAGCGGTCCAGCGCGGGACCGGGTGCGGCGCCGGCGCTAAGGCGCGAGACCTCGGACAGCATCTGCGCCAGTCGCCCGGAAATCTCCTCGGGGCGCGCGAGGTCCTGGCGCGCGCGCTCGAGCGCGGCGGCCAGTCGCTCCGAGCGAAACGGCTTGAGCAGGTAGTCGACGGCGTTGGCCTCGAAGGCGCGCACCGCGTAGTGGTCAAAGGCGGTGACAAAGACGACCAGTGGGCGGGGCTCGGGCAGGCTCTCGATCAGAGCGAAGCCGTCCTGGTCGTGCATCTGGATGTCGAGCAGCAGAAGGTCGGGGCGAAGAAGCGCGACGGCGGCGCGGGCCTCGGGCACCGAGCCCGCCTCGGCCACGATCTCGGCCCCACCCAGTTCCTCGAGCAGGCGTCGCGCCCGGGCACGGGCGAGCGGTTCGTCGTCGACGATCAGGACGCGAAGCGGGGAGTCAGCGGGCATGGGGCACAGGATACGCGCGAAGGCGCGCCGACGCTACCAGGCCAGCGAAACTCCAAGCACCAGCAGCCGCCGCCCGAAGTAGGAGTCCTCGCTCCGGCGCTCGGTGTAGTCCTCGTTCCACGAATAGCGCAGCGTGTTGTGGCGGTCGAGCACGTTGAGCGCCTCGATGTACGCGACGCAGATGCTGCTGGCCTTGAGCCCGGCCAGCGCGGGAAGCGAGAACAGGTAGGTCGCGCGCAGGTCGACGCGCGAGAACGCGGGCATCCTTCCCGAGTTGTTCTCGCCCTCGATGGGCCGCCACATCCCGCGCGCGCTGTCGTAGGCGCGTCCGACGACGGGCGTGTAGGGCGCGCCCGAACTGGCGCTCAGGCGCGTGCCCAGGGTCCACGCGGCAGCGACGCGGTACTGTGCGACCAGCGTGCCCGAGTGCCGCACGCCATAGGAAGCCGGGACCTCGCGCGGGTCGTCGAGTTCTCTTCTCCTGGAGTCGAGGTAGCCGTAGGAGATCCAGCCGCTCAGGTCGCGGCGCGACCCCTTGAGCAGCACGTCAACGCCCCGGGCGTAGCCGCGCCCGCCGTTGGCGTAATAAGTCGTCGAGTCGTTGGTGACGAGCGCGCGGTAAGTCTTGCGATAGAACTCGACGCGCGCGTTGCGGTCGCCGTCGAGCCATTCGTAGCCGGCGATCGCGTGGTCGGCGGCGAGCGGCAGGAGGCGCGGGTTGCCGTAGACCGGATCCAGGTACAAAGGGTCGGGCGACTGGTGATAGCGCCCGCCGGCAAGCCGCACCGTGTGGTGGGGCGAGAGCCGCAGCGCCAGCGCCCCGCGCGGGTCGAGCGACCAGGCGGCATGGTCCGCGAGCCGGTCGGCGCGCGCGCCCAGCGTCGCGTAGAGCGGGCCGACAACCTGGAACTTGTCCTCCAGGTAAACGCCCGGGGAGGTCACGCGCGCCCGCACCGCGAACGTGCGCGTCGGCGCGCCATTTGCGTAGTCGCTCGAGTCGGCGGGGGAGAGGGAGGCGCGGTCCGAGGCGTTGCGCGCGATCCGCGCGCCGAACGAAAGCTCGTGGGCCCGCGTGACCGGCCACACCGCGTCGAGCTGCGCCGTCGCGCCGCGCTCGCGCACGTCGCCGGCGAACGCGCCATAGCTCCAGCGCGAGCGCCAGTCCTGCCACGACGCGATGCCGGTGAGCGCGAGCTTCGTGCCCACCAGCTGGTCGACCTGCATGACGCCATAGTGGTTGCGCGAGCGGTCGGTGAAGGTGCCCTCGAAGTTGAGCTGGGGAGAGATCACGCCCACGTGGTCGCTCGATCCCAGGTAGGTCGCCGTCATGCGGCCGGTCTTCGAGTAGCGGTAGATTCCCTTGAGCGCGCCGCGGTCGCTCGTCGGGTCGTGCGCGTAATCGCGCGACGTACCGTAGAGCCTGTGCAGGAGCGTCGTGGTCGAGAGCCCGCCGGCGCCGACAAGCGAGAGCTTGTCCGGGACCACCGCCCAGCTTGCCGACGCGCTGGCGCCGGCGAAGTTCGCACCCACCGTCACGGTGCGCGTGTTCATCGGGTCCTGGGTCTGGATGTCGAGCACGCCCGAGAGCACGCCCCCGTACCTGGCGGAAAAGCCGCCGCTCGAGAAGAACGCGCTCTTGAGCATGTAGGAGTCGAAGTTCGCGAACAGGCCGCCCGACGCGCCCTCGTACTGGTAGGGATGCCCGAGGTCGCCGCCGTCGAGCCGCACCAGGGTCTCGCGCGGATCGCCGCCGCGCACGTAGACCGCGGCGCCTTCGTTCGGCGAATCGATGCCCGGCAGCGCGCGCAGGGACTGGAACACGTCGGCCGCGCCGCCCGGAGTGGTGTAGACGTCCATGCGATTGATGACCGCGCCCTCGCTCTTGCCCTGCTTGCCGAACGAGGAGGTGTGGACCGTCACCTCGGCCAGCGCGACCGGCTCGTCCTTGAGCACGAGGCGCAGCGGCAGCATGCCCGCGCCCACACGAAACGAGATGCGCGTGCGGACATAGCCGACCTGCTGCGCGAGCAGGTCCGCCGGGCCCTCGGGCAGCGTGATCGAGAAGCGGCCCAGGGCGTCGGTCACCGCGCCGCGCCTGAGCGCGGGCGCGTTAACCGTCGCGTACTCGACGGGGGCGCCGACCGCGTCCACCACCACGCCCGTGACGGCGACCTCGGCAGCGCGCGCCGACGGGGGCGCGAACAGCGCCGCGGCCGCAAGCACCAAGATGCCGGTCGCGCGCCGCATTACCTCGCCGCCAGCTTCTTCTCGACCTCGGGCAGCAGCTTGGTCCGGACCCAGCCGTTGGCAGGGTTGATCGCCAGCGCTTTCTGGTAGGACGCGCGTGCCGCCTTGAAGTCGCCCGCCTTGACGGCGGCGCGGCCTGCCCAGGCGTGGACGTCGTCTTGGCCCCAATCGGGGGCGGAGGCGTCGGTCACGGTCTCCAGGGCGAAGAGGCCCGCCGCCTGCTCGAACGTCTTGAGCGCATTGCGCGCGCCGCCGCCGACGAAGCCCGGCTTGTGGAGGGTGTTGATGCCATCGAGCAGCGCGACGCGCGGGTTCTTCGGCGCGAGATCCCTCGCGTGGTGTATGTCGCCTTCCATCTGCATGCCGAGCTTCATCATCTGCGAGCTGTCGAACTGGAGATAGAGGCCCTGCAGGCCGCAGCGCAGCGCGAGCGCGTCGGCGAAGCTGGGGTCGAGTTCGTAGGCCCTGCCGGCGCGGTCGATGCCTTCCAGGGCCCAGCGCTTGCCCTTGGCCTTGTTGGCCTCGCCCGTGAGGAGCGGCGCGACCCGCCAGTCGGCGACGGCGACCCAGTAGTGGAGCAGCGCGTTCTTGGGCTCGCTCACGGACATCGCGTCGAACTGGCCGCGCGCCGCGAGGATGCCGTCAACGTTGCCCATGTTGACCGCGGCCTGGAGCGCTTTCTTGGCGCTTGCAATCGCGGCGGGATCGGCGGCGAGCGACGGCTGCGCGAACGCGAGCAGCGTCGCGGCAGTGAGGGTGGCGAGCAGGGAACGGTTCATGGCGGACTCCTTCGGTTCAGGGTTGAGACAGGGGAAGCGTGATCGTGATGCGGGCTCCGCCGCCCGCCGGGGTGTCGATCGCCAGCGCGCGCTCGAGGCCTGAGGCGCGCAGCCGCTCGCGCAGCGCGAACAGCCCGAAGCCGCGGCCGCCGGCCTCGCGCGCCGCGCCCTCGCCGCTGCCGAGCGCGCGCGCGGCGACTTCATCGGGGATGCCCGGGCCGTCGTCCTCGACCACGAGCACGAGGGCGGCCCCCTCGCGGCGGGCGGACAGGCGGATCGTGCCGCCTTCAGTCCGCGGGGAGATGGCGTAGAGCACCGCGTTTTCGACCACAGGCTGGAGCAGGAGGCTTGGGACTGGCAGCTGTTCGACGCCGGGGGCGACGTCGGTCAAGACCCGCAGGCGTCCGCCGAAGCGTGCGCGCTCGATGTCGAGGTAGCTGAGCGCGAACGCGAGCTCCTCGCCCAGCGGGGTGGTCTCGCGCTCGGAGGCCGACAGCGTGTGGCGGAAGATCTCCGACAGGCGGGTCGTCATCTCCTCGGCGGCGACCGGGTTCGAGGGAATGAGCGAGGCGATCGAGTTGAGCGTGTTGAACAGGAAGTGC
>JBKJOC010000273.1:0-5235 GCA_046595725.1 Candidatus Eiseniibacteriota bacterium | reverse complement strand
GGGATAATTCGTGGTCCATCGAGCCGTCTTCCCGCGACGCGCCCCGATCGTCCCGCCAGAAAGGCCAGGCATGAATCGCATCATTGCGTCCGCTGTGGCTGCTTGCTCGCTCGTGTTTTCCGGAATCGCCATCCAGAGCCTCGTCCCGACCCCGGCCGCCGCGCAGACCGGCCGCGGAGCGAACCTCCTGTCCAATCCGGGCTTCGAGGAGGGCGGGCTGTTCACGCCCACGTCGTGGGACACCACGGTCTCGGGCGTTCCCACGGTGCTGTTTTACTGGGATTCGGAAGAGCATCACGGCGGCGCGAAGTCGGCCTCGATCGTCAATGCCGGCGACATTATCCCGATCTGGCACAACTGGAACCGCCTGATCCCGTCGGCGAGCCGCTTTGTCGGCCGGGATCTCGAGCTCTCGGTGTGGACCCGGAGCGCGCAACTCTCGGGCCGCGGCTACGTCATGGTGCAGTGCTACCGCGACACCGTGATGAACGTTGCGTTGTCGAAGAACATCTCGCGCGAGGAGGCCCGCAATGAGATGGGCTTCAAGTTCGCCGACGATCCGCAGCTCGAGACCGGCTGGGCCCGGCAGTATTTCTCGGCCGAGACCTCCGCCTGGACCGAGCGCAAGGTGCGGGTCTACGTGCCGCCGACGACAAACCTGATCGTGGTGCGCCTCGGCATCTTCGGGCCGGGGCAGGTGTGGTTCGACGACGCGACGTTGACTGCTGTCCCCGCGCGCGCGGCGGCGCCGATCGCGCTCGGGAAGAACCTGTTGGGGAACCCGGGCTTCGAGCGCCCGTTCGACCAGTGGGAAATTTCGATGCCGCCGACGCCGGGCGCGACGATCGAGCCCGACTCGACGACCGCGCACAGCGGCCGCTACTCAGCGCTCATGACGACTCTTCACAAGCCGGGGTTCCAGACCTACCAGGCCGCGTGCCAGGTGTTCAACTCGCGCCAGCTCTCGGGCAAGCGCGTGCGCATGTCGGGCTGGTGCAAGCTCGAGAACGTCAACGACTCGAGCGCGTACCTCAACATTTATGCGACCGGCAAGTACGGCGTCGCCGGCTCCCTCGCCGGTGACGCGCTGACCGGCACGCGCGACTGGACGTTCTACTCGGTGGACTGGGACGTGCCCAAGGACACCTACACGGTGTGGGCCCGCGCGGGTTACCAGTCGACGCCCGGGAAGTGCTGGTGGGACGATCTCAAGTTCGAAGTCCTGGGCGACTCGCAGGCAGCGCGCAAGCGTTGATCCCGCACGTCGGCCGGGAAGTGCTGGGCGACTTCGAGCGCGCCTCGCGCATCGAGTGGCTCGTGACCAACGGACTCGGGGGCTACGCCGCGGGAAGCGTGGCTCTGGCGGCGACGCGCCGCTACCACGGAGTGCTCGTGGCGGCGGTGCGTCCGCCCACCGACCGCGTCGTCACCGTCAACACGCTCGACGAGTGCGTGCGCACCGCGCGCGGGAGCTTCGCGCTCTCGAGCCAGCAGTGGCCCGGCGCCGTGGATCCGCGCGGGCACTTGAACCTCGATTCGTTCTTCGCCTCGCCCCGGCCGACCTGGCGTTTCCGCGCCGCCGATCTCCTGCTCGACCGTGCGCTCTTCATGGTCCAGGGCAGGAACACCACCGTGATCGAATATCGCCACGTCGCCGGCCCGCCCTGCGAACTGACGGTGCGGCCCTCGATCGTGATGCGCGACCATCATCACCTCACGCACGAGAACTCGGCGTTCCGCCCCGAGGCCACGGTGTCGGAGCAGCAGGTCGTGCTCCAGCCCTACGAGCACCTGCCCGCGCTCGCGTTCGCGACCAGCGGCGGGCGCTTCCTCGAGTGGCCGGCGTGGTACAAGAATTTCGAGTACGCGTTCGAGTCCGAGCGGGGCCTCGAGTTCCGCGAGGACGCGATGACGCCCGGCACCTTCGTGATCGAGCTTTTGCCGGGCGAAAGGTTCGTGTTCGCGCTCTCGACCGAGCCCGAGGCCGAGCGTCCGCCGGGCGGGGATGCGCTCCACGTGTGGGCCGATGCGGCGTGGGCCGGGGAGTCGGGGCGGGTGCCCTCGCCCGCGCCCAGGCGCAAGAGCCTCAAGTCCGAGGCGCGCTTGCCGCGTGCGGCGCTGGCGGTGCTCGCGCGCGCGGCCGACCAGTTCTGGGTCGAGGGCGCGCACGGCACGAGCGTGATCGCGGGCTATCCGTGGTTCACCGACTGGGGCCGCGACACCATGATCGCGCTGCCCGGCTTGACGCGCGCGACGGGTCGGCTCGACCATGCGCGCGGCGCACTGACGACGTTCTCCCGCTTCAGCGAGGGCGGGCTGATGCCGAACCGCTTCGTCGAGGGCGCAGGAGACGTGCCCGACTACGGCTCGGTCGACGCCGCGCTCTGGTTCGCGGTCGCGGCCGCCGACCACGTGGCCGCGCGCCGCGACGACGAGTTCCTGCGCGCGGTGCTCGCGCCCACCCTCGCCGCGACGCTCGATTGTTTTGCGCAGGGCACGCGCTTCGCGATCGCGCAGGACGCGGACGGCCTGCTCGATTGCGGCGATCCGACGACGGCGCTCACCTGGATGGATGCGCGGGTCGACGGCGTGCCGGTCACGCCCCGCGCAGGCCGGCCGGTCGAGATCAACGCGCTCTGGCACAACGCGTGGATGACGCGCGCGACGTTCGCGAAGCGCTTGAAGCGCGCCGACGAGGCAGCACATGCGCTGGCCGAGGCTTCGCGGATCCGCGCCGCGTTCGAGGCTGCATTCTGGGAGCCCGCGCGCGGCTATCTCGCCGACCGCATCGATGCGCTTGGCGTCGAGCCGGCGCTGCGCCCGAACCAGCTCTTCGCGCTTTCGCTCCCGTATCCGGCGCTCGCGGGCGCGCCCGCGCGCGCCTCGCTCGAGGCGGTCGAGCGCATGCTGCTGGCGCCGTTCGGCCTGCGCACGCTCTCGCCCGAGGACCCGCGCTACCGCGGCACCTACCTGGGCGAGCCTGGCGTGCGCGACGCCGGATATCACAACGGGACGGTGTGGCCGTTCCTGTTCGGCGCCTGGGCCGACGCGCACTTCAACGTGCGCGGCCGGACGCCCGCGACCCGCGCCCACGCGCGCCACGTGCTCCTGCCGCTGGTCCAGCACCTGGTGTCGGACGGGTGCCTGGGGTCGATTTCGGAGATCTTCGACGGGGACTTGCCGCCCGCGCCCCGCGGGGCGTTCGCGCAGGCCTGGAGCGTGGCCGAACTCGCACGCGTCTGGATCGACGAGGACCTCTGAGCCCCGCCTACGTGTTACGTTTTCGCCCGGAAGGCCGATACCAGCGATAGACCCAGAGGCGCGCTCGATGCCCCGTTCCATCGTGCTCGGTAACGACCGGGTACACGTCAACTTCGACTCCGACTACCAGCTCAGGGACTTCTATTACCCGAACGTCGGGATGGAAAATCATTCCGGAGGGCACGTCTTCCGTTTCGGCGTGTGGGTCGACGGCGTCATGACCTGGGCTTCGAGCTCCGATTGGATCAAGACCATCAGCTACGGCCCGGCGACGCTGGTCTCCGACGTGCTGCTGTCGCACCAGACACTCGGCCTCGAGGTCCGCCTCGCCGACTGCGTCGACTTCCACGAGGACCTGTTCGTGCGGCGCGCCTCGGTGCGCGACACGAGCGGGAAGGCGCGCTCCGTGCGCCTGTTCTTCCACCACGACTTCCATCTCTACGGCAACGACGTCGGCGACACGGCCGCGTTTGATCCCAAATACCGCTCGATCACGCATTACAAGGACCGGCGCTACTTCCTGGTCAACGTCACCAAGAACGGCAAGCCCGGCGTCGACCAGTACGCCGCCGGCATCAAGGAGAGCCAGGGCCACGAGGGCACCTGGCGCGACGCCGACGACGGCATGCTGTCGGAGAACGGCATTGCGCAGGGTGCCGTCGACTCGACGGTCGCCGCGCACCTCGAGGTGCCCGCGTCGGGCAACGCGACGTGCCACTACTTCATTGCCATCGGCAAGACTTGGACCGAGGTCTCCGACCTCCAGAAGCGCGTGCTCGTGCGCGGCCCCGAGGCGTTCCTCAAACGCACGGCCGACTACTGGAACGTCTGGGTGCGCCAGGGCGGCAAGAATTTCGAGGGCCTGCCCGCGCCGATCGTGCGGCTCTACCAGCAGAGCCTGCTCATCCTGCGCACGCACCTGAACTTCAACGGCGCGGTGCTGGCGGCGAACGACTCCGACATCCTGCGCTTCGCGCGCGACACCTACAGTTACATGTGGCCACGCGACGCAGCGCTCGTGGTCTACGCGCTCGACCTGGCGGGCTACGGCGAGGCGGCGCGGAGATTTTTCATCCTGTGCGGCGAAATTATCCAGGAGCGCGGCTTCTTCCTCCACAAGTACAACCCGGACGGCACGCTGGGCTCGTCCTGGCACCCGTGGATTGCGGGTGGCGAGGCGCAGCTCCCGATCCAGGAGGACGAGACCGCGCTCGTCCTGTGGGCGCTCTGGGAACATTTCAAGATCTACGGCGATGTCGAGTTCGTGAAGCCGCTCTACCGCCCGCTGATCAAGGGCGCGGCCGACTTCATGGCCAGCTACGTCGATGAGCGCACCGGCCTGCCGCTCCCCTCGTGGGACCTGTGGGAGGAGCGCCGCGGCGTGATGACCTACACCGCGGCGACCGTCGTCGGCGGCCTGCGCGCGGCGGCGAACTTCACCGAGGCCTTCGGCGAGAGCGATGTTGCGGCCCGTTACCGCGCGGTGGCCGACCGCATGCGCCTCGCGATGGACACCTACCTTTGGCGCGAGGATGTGGGCCGCTTCGCCCGCATGGTCACGCTGGGCCCGCGCGGCGAGCACGCCTGGGACGCGCTGTCGGGCGCGCACGGCGTGCGCGGCGACGACGCCGAGACCCCGCCCATCGGCCAGGTCGACACCACGCTCGACTCCTCGCTCTGGGGGCTGTTCGCCTTCGGCGCCTACGAGGCGAACGACCCGCGCGTCGTGCGTACGATGGACGCCGTGCGCGAGGGCCTGACCGTGCGCACGGACGTCGGCGGCGTCGCGCGCTACACCAATGACTACTACCACCAGGTCACGCAGGACCTCGCCAGGGCGCCGGGCAACCCGTGGGTCATCTGCACGCTCTGGCAGGCGCAGTACCAGATCGCGCGCGCCTCTTCCATGGCCGAGCTGGAACTGGCCCTGCCGATCCTCGATTGGGCGGCCGACCACACGCTGCCCTCCGGCGT
>JBKJOC010000208.1:0-8889 GCA_046595725.1 Candidatus Eiseniibacteriota bacterium | reverse complement strand
GTCTTGAGCGGATCAAGCCACGTGCCGCCCAGGCGCTCCGTCCAGTCGTCGAGCATCGCGGCGTCGACCAGGTAGCGCTCGCTGCCGTCGGGCAGGCCGAAGCGGCGGCCCTCGAGCCGGCGCACCTGGCCCTCCATGCCGATGGAGGATGCGAGGCGCGCGAAGAAGACGCCGCCCGGCGCGACGCAGCGCCACGTGCCGCGCAGCATGGCCTCGAACCGGACGTCGTCCTGCGCGAAATGAAGCACCGCGCTGCTGATCGCGAAGTCGACGAAGGCGTCGGGGAAGCTCATGCCCTCGACCGGCTCGTGATGGATCTGCGATGCCGGAAGGTCCGGCGCAAGACGCGCGGCCAGCGCGCGGACGGCGGAGACGGCTAGGGGATCCTCGTCGGCGGCGAAGACGTCGCACCCGGAGCGGAGCAGCCAGGCCAGGTTGCGGCCGCCGCCGCATCCCGCGTCGAGCACCCGCATTCCCGGCCGGAGGCGTCCGCGCTGAATCTGGTCGAAAAGGTAGATGTCGATCCCGCCGAATTCCTCTGCGGGGTTCAACCCCGCCGCCGCCGCGTGACGCTCACCATGCACAGGACGGTGTGGTCGCGCAGTCCGAGCAGGAGGGGCTTCACCCGCCGCCCCGATTGCGCATCGCGTCCACGCTCCATGGTCCCGGGCCGGCAGCCGCGAAGTAGAGCCAGATGAAGCAGAACAGGACGGCCGGCTCGCCTCCGTTGATGGTCGGCCACGAGCCGTTCGGCGCGTGCGCCATGAAGTATGCCACCGCCATTTCGCCCGAGAGGAGGAACGCGACCGGCCGCGTGAACAGCCCCAGCAGGAGGAGTGCGCCGCCGACGACCTCGAGCACGCCGGCGATCCAGGGCAACGACCCGACGGCGACTTGCATGGCCTCCTTCCCCTCCGCCAGCGGGAAGCCGAACAGCTTCACGGTGCCGTGCGTGATGAAGAGCGCGGCCGCGACGATGCGCAGAACGCTGAGCAGTTCCGGGGACCAGCGGGCAAGCGGAAACGATCGGGACATGAAGACCTCCTTGGAGGGGACGGGGCGGTTACTCGTTCGAAGGATGCTTCGTTTCGGGGAGTCCAAGCACATCGGTCACGAGCGTCAGCCGCACCGCACTTCTCAACCCTTCCCCCTGATCCTCTCATACTCGGCGATGTACGCGGCCGGAGTGGTCGAGGCGATGATCTTCCCGACCGCGGGCAGCGGCAGGTCTTCGACCTGCTTGAAGCGCACGCACGACTTGCCCATGTCGAGCTTCTTCCCGACCTTCTTGAACGCGGCCTCAAGGGCCTTGAGCTGCCTGGGGCTCTGGTAGACGCCCATGAGGTAGAGCGCGTTGTAGTTCTTCTGGACTGCGAGGGCGGCATAACACAGCGGCTTCTTGTTGTAGGTGTCCGGGTAGCGCGAGAGCGGAATTTGCCAGACCGGATACCCCGACAACATCACTTCTTCGTAGCCCCTGGGCACGCTCGCTCTGACGACCTCGAGCACGGCCGCGAACACGGCCCGCCGGTCGGCGGGCAGCTCCTTGAGATAGGCGGCGACAGTCTTCGCGTTGCTCTTCGCCATGCAATCACTCCTTGTAGCGACGACCGCGGTCCGCCGCCGCGCGATGGCGAACGAACTCCATCACCGGCACGCCGTAGCCGCAGCTTGTCATGGTGGATTCGATCTCGAGCGTCACGACCTGCCGCACCAGCGACGTCCGGCCCGAGCGGTCGCCCTCGAGCAGCATCCCGGCGAGCGGCGAGTCCGCCAGCGGCTCGGCGGACGCCCTGCCGTAGAGGCGCACGATCGCGGCGTCCGCCGATTCGAACGAGCAGACCATGATCGTCATCGGTCCGCCGGCTCTCGAATGGCGTACGGTCTCGTTGCCGCTCCCCGGGTAGTCGAGATACGCCACGCGCGTCGGGCTCAAGATGTGGAGTGGCACGCCGCCCTTGGGCGACAGGTTGACCGCGCCGATGCGGTGCGGGCCCGCGGTCAGAGCGGGATCGGCGGAAGCGACGAAGAACAGCGGCGCGTTCCGGATGAGCGCGGCCTGCTCGTCGGTGATCGCGGGGGAATGGCTCGCCACTCTGGCTCCTCGTTGGGATGAGACCACCGATTCTCGCAGAACCACGGACGGCGTGCCAGCGTACCGCCATGAAGCGAATCTCGACGCTCAGGGTCGGCTGGCCGATCACCGCAAGTGGATGACGCGCAGCTACGCGCTCACGCTCGCGGCGGTGACGCCTACGGATCTACCTGCCGATCACGCCCGGCCGCGGGATTCCATCCGAGACGGCGTACCCCGTGATCGCATGGCTCTGCGGGGTGCCGAACGCGCTCGTGGCTGAGTGGCTGGTGCGCCGGCGGTCTGATTCGCTGCAGGCATCCGCGCCATCGGCTGGAAGCGTCGTGCGTCGTTCGTCCATGCGGGGGGCGGACCCGTGCGGTCAAGGGCCGGCCGTGCGATCCTCACCACCATGAATCTCGAGCTTCGTGAGGAAACCGAATCGGCGCTTTCCGGAGTACGCGACGATCCCGATCGCCTTCGAGTCCTGGCATGTCCTCGACGTGCGGCCGGACCTCTCCATGGTGGAGCGCAAACTCGTCTCTCCCTACCACATGGATCTCGACTCAACGCTCGGGGACGCCCCGACGCACTGGCCGCGCCGCTTCGATCTGGCGCACTGGGGCATGTTCGGTGGGTTCCTGGGTGGCCTTCGAGTGGGCGGGGCCGCAGTCGCGTACGACAGCCCGGACGCCATCGCGCATGGCCGTCGGGAGCTAACGGTCGAGACCCAGAATACGAACGCGCCGGCGTGCCGATTTTACGCCCGGCGGGGATGCCGGCTCGCCGCCGCCAACCCGGGCGTCTACGCCGAGGCGCCGCACGAGATCCAGCTGCTCTGGTTCAAGGATCTCGTGGCG
Source organism: Candidatus Eiseniibacteriota bacterium (assembly GCA_046595725.1). Taxonomy (GTDB): domain Bacteria; phylum Eisenbacteria; class RBG-16-71-46; order RBG-16-71-46; family DASYSL01; genus JANPEF01. The sequence continues at coordinate 5,955 of JBKJOC010000208.1, read as the reverse complement.
CCGGCTCCGTCGGCGTGAGAGCATCGCTGCCATGAACGAGCGCGCCCTCGAGTTTCGCCGGCTGCACGAGGCTGGATGTTTCGTCCTGCCGAATCCGTGGGACGTCGGTAGCGCGCGCTTGCTCGAGTCGCTCGGGTTCAGCGCGCTCGCCTCGACCAGCGCGGGCTTCGCCTGGTCGATCGGCCGCGCGGACACGCAGTTGATGCTTCCCGAAGTGCTCGCGCACCTGCGCGCGCTCGTCGCGGCGGTCGAATTGCCGATCAACGCCGACTTCGAGGGCGGCTACGCGGTGGCGCCCGAGGACGTGGCCACGAACGTCGCCGCCGCGGCCGCGACCGGTATCGCCGGACTCTCGATCGAGGACTCGACGAACGACGCGGCCCATCCCCTGTTCGATCTCACGCTCGCGGTCGAGCGCATCGCCGCCGCGTGCCGCGCGCTCGAGACGAGCGGGACGGGCGTCCTCCTGACCGCCCGCTATGAGGGACTTCGCTTTGGCCGGAAGGATATCGGCGAGGCGATCGAGCGCCTGACCGCGTACGCCGCGGCCGGGGCCGAGTGCCTGTACGCTCCCGGCTTGCGCGCGCGCGAAGACATCGTCGCCGTCGTCAAGGCGGTAGCCCCGAAGCCGGTGAACTTGCTCGTCGGCAGCGATTTCACGACCCTCTCCAAGGCGGCCGCGCTCGGCGTCCGGCGGATCAGCGTCGGCGGGGGGCTCGCGCGCGCGGCCTGGGCGGGGTTCTTCTCCGCGGCCCGCGAGATCGCCGATCAGGGCACGTTCACAAATCTTTCCCGCGCGATTCCCTTCGACGAGATCGACCGGAGCTTCCCCCCGCCGGAACGCTAGTCCGCCGCGCGCCCCTCGGACAAAAAAAGGGAGGATCCGAAGATCCTCCCCGTCCATCGCCTGCGTCGACGGCTAGATCATCGACATGTAGCGCTCGACCTCGTATTTCGTCACCTGGATGCGGAACAGGTCCCATTCGATCCGCTTGTTCTCGATGAACTTCGAGAACACGTGGTCGCCCAGGCATTCGCGCACCAGCGCGCTCTTCTCGGTCAGCTTGACGGCCTCATCGAGCGAGCCCGGAAGCTCCTCGACATTGAACTTCTTGCGCTGCTCGGTCGTCATGTGGAACACGTCTTCCTCGAGCGGCGGCCTCAAGTCATACTTTCCGTTGACGCCCGCCATGCCCGCCGCGAGCAGCACCGCGAATGCCAGGTAGGGGTTCGCGGCCGGGTCCGGGAAGCGCACTTCGATGCGCGTCGCCTTCTCGTTGCCGGGCTTGTACATCGGCACGCGGATCAGGGCCGAGCGGTTCTTCTGGCCCCACGCCAGGTAGGCCGGAGCCTCGTAGCCCGGCACCAGCCGCTTGTACGAGTTCACCCACTGGTTCGTCACCGACACCAGCTCACGCGCGTGCTTCAGGACGCCCGCGGTGTAGGCGCGCGCGAACTTCGAGAGGTGGAACGGCGCGCCCTTCTCGTACATCAGGTTCCTCGAGCCGTCGAAGATCGACTGGTGGACGTGCATGCCCGACCCGTTGGTGCCGAAGATCGGCTTCGGCATGAACGTGGCGTGCACGTTATGCCGGCGCGCGACCTCACGCACCAGGTAGCGGTAGGTCATGACCTGGTCGGCCATGGTCAGCGCGTCGGTGTAGCGGAGGTCGATCTCGTGCTGGCTGGGTGCGACCTCGTGGTGCCCGCACTCGACGATGATGCCCATCGACGCCATTGCGGACATGGTCTTCTGGCGCAGTTCGGTGCCGAGATCATCGTCGATCATGTCGAAGTAGCCGGCCGTGTCGAGCAGCGTGGGATCGGTCGGCGACTTGACGTAGAAGTATTCCAGCTCGGGGCCCGTGTACATGGTCAGGCCCTTGGCCTCGAGCTTGTCCAGATTCTTGCGCAGCACCCAGCGCGGATCTCCCTGGTAGGGACGCCCATCCGGATGGTGGATGTCGCAGATCAGGCGGCAGGCGACCTGGCCGTCGACCTGGAACGGCAGGATCGCGAACGTGCGCGGATCCGGCACCGCGAGCAGGTCCGACTCGAAGATGCGCGCGAAGCCCTCGACCGACGAGCCATCGAATCCGAGACCCTCTTCGAGCGCCTCCTCGAGCTGGTGGCGCGGCACGACGAAGCTCTTGAGCTGGCCCAGGATGTCGGTGAACCACAGGTTCACGACCTGCACCTGGTGCCGATCGGCGCGGTCGATCACGTCCTGGCGCAGCTTCTTTGCGGCCTCGTTCTGGGCGGCAATGCGGTGCGCGCCCCCGGCGGATCGGCCGTTGGTCGAGGGCGCGGGCTTCTTCGAGGTTCGAGGCGCGCGCGTCAGAGTCCGGTTGCGAGTCTTGGTGGCCACGGCGTTTCTCCTTGTTCTGATGCGCTCCGGATCCCGTCCGGAACAGCGGGGGTGATGCGCGACTGGGGCAGGGGCACGACTTCGGACCGCGGTCCGGCTTGCTGCAGTTGGTGAAGCGCCCGGGGCAGCGCCGCGGCGACATCGCCGGCCACCAGGCCAAGAGTTCCCACGTGGGCGTGAGCCAGGTCGGCCGCGAGGCCGTGAACATAGACCGCGGCGCAGGCCGCGTCGTAAGGCGACAGGCCCTGGGCGATCAGGGCCGCGATCACGCCGGTCAGGACGTCGCCCATGCCGGCCGTGGCCATCCCGGAATTGCCGGTCGGGTTGACCATGGCCTCGCCCGTAGGCGCGGCGACGACCGTGGGCGCGCCCTTCATGACGAGCACCGCGCCCCACTCCCGGGCGAAGCGCCGCGCCAGGTCGAGCCTCGCCAGGTCGAGCGCGGCGGGCGCGATGTCGGTCAACCGGGCGAGCTCGCCCAGGTGCGGCGTCAGGACCAGCGCGGAGCGGCGGCGGGCGGCGAACAGCCGCTCGGCCTTGCCCGCGAACGCATGGAGAGCGTCGGCGTCGAGCACGACCGGCACCTCTGACTCGGCAACGACCCGCAGCGCCAGCTCCGCCGACTCGGGCGCGCGCGAGAGCCCCGGTCCAAGCGCAACCACGTCCACCTCGCGCGCCCGGGCGATGATCATGGGCGCGGCCCCCGCGGCGAGCGACCGCTCGGGCGCCTCGGGCAGCGGCCAGGTCATGGCCTCGATCATCGCCGACTCGATCGCGTCGTTGAGGCTCTCCGGGACTGCCGCGGTGACCAGCCCCGCGCCCGCGCGCAACGCCGACATCGAGGCCAGCACCACCGCGCCCGTCAATCCCGCCGAGCCTCCGACCACGAGCACCCGACCGGCGTCGCCCTTGTGCGCGGCCGGTGCGCGCCGCGGCAGGAGCGCTGCGATCCGCTCCCTGGTTGCGAGCTCGAGCGGCTTCGCCGCGCAGTCCGGCTCGACGCCAATGTCCACCACCTCGATCGCGCCGCAGAAGACGCGGCCCGGGTAGAGCACGTGCCCGGGCTTCAGGTGCGCAAACGCCACCGTCAGGTCCGCGCGCTGGACGAAGCCGTCCGCTTCAAGCGGACGCCCGCGATCGGCGTCGAGCCCGGTCGGCAGGTCGAGCGCAACCACGCGGGTCGCGGATGAAACCGTCGCCTCGCGCAGCGCGGCCTGGTGGCTCGCACGCAGGCCTCCGCGCGCGCCGGTGCCGAGCACCGCGTCCACCACCAGGTCCGCCTCGCGCGCCGGGGCGCGGTCGACCATCCGGGCGCCCGAGCCCGCCAAGCGGTCATGGTGCGCGCGGGCCGGGCCCGCGAGCTCGGCGGGCGCGGCGAGCAGCCGCACTTCGACGTGGGCTCCGCGAGCCGCCAGGAGGCGCGCGACCACGAAGCCGTCGCCGCCGTTGTTGCCCTTGCCGCAGACGACGTGGACGCGCAAGCCGCGCTGGCTTCCGAAGTGGCGCTCGATCGCGTCCACGGCGCCGGCGCCGGCACGCTCCATCAGGGTCTCGACCGGCACGCCCGCGGCCTGGTCCGCGGCCCGCATCTCGGACGCGTTCAGGACGTACATGCGGCCGGGAACGCTCATGGCGCGCGCTTCAAGGGCGAAAGCCCGGGCGGGCGCGGCGCCGCGGGGCCCGAAGGCAGCGCGGTCGCGATCGGCGTCCGCACCTCGACCTCGCGTCCGTTCAATCGGTCGACGATGTCGAGCAGTTCCATCAGGTCATTGACCTCGAAGTCCGCGCCCGACTCGACGGTGCCGAAGGTGTCGCCGTAGCGCGCGAACACGGTGCGGATCCCGACCTGGGACGCGCCCACCACGTCGCGCTCCGCCCAGTCGCCGACCATGAGCGCGTGATCCGCCGTCACGCCCAGCCGCTCGAGCGCCATGCGGAACGGCTCGGGCGAGGGCTTGCGCGCGTTGGTGTCGTCGAACGTGACCACGACGTCGAACAGGTTGTGCAGCTGCAGCGAGGCCAGCCGCAGCCAGACCTGGCTGCGGGGTGCGTCGCTCACGACCGCGAGCTTGAGCCCGCGCTTGAGCAATCCGAGCAGCGTGTACTGGACGTGGGGATAGGTCACCAGCGTCGACTCGCGCGTCTTCCGATAGGCCACGATCCCGGCGGCCAGGACCCGCGGATCGATGGCGCCCACGGCCTCCATGAGCGCGAGGTCGAATACCTGCTGGTATTCGATCCCGCGATCGTTGTAGACGCGCCAGATGTGCTCGCGCAGGACTTCGCGCGAGACCGGCAGGCCCGCGTCGACCATGCCGTCGAGCGCCGCATCGATCGCCGCGCCCTTCATCTTCATGAAGTCGGTCAGCGTGTTGTCGAGATCGAGGATGATGGCTCGGATCATCACGTTGCGCGAACCAGGGCAATGGAGGGGAGTCGGTGCACGCCGGATTATCGTCGGCGTCGGCCACAGGGTCAAGGACGTCCGGAGTTCACCGCCTTGAGGCCGGCCGGCAGCTCGAACGCTGCGGCCTCAAGCGTGGCGCCTGTGAGGGCGACCGCGCGCCGGGTCGTCCGCTGCACGATGACCGCGCCGTCGGGCCGCCGCTCGGCATCCCCCAGGCTCAGGCCCTTCGGCAACCCGTGGAGCAGGTTGACGAACGTCGACTCGAGCGGGTACCCAGGCAGGCTCCGCACGGCCCGCTGGAGCACGGATACCAGCCCCTGCCCGCGGACTTGCGTCAACTGGACCGCGCTCGCGGCGACGAGAAAGCTGTCCGAGGCGGTCACCCGGGCGAAGTCCTGCTCGAAGCGCCGGAGTTCGGCCAGCCGTGAGCTCGCGCCCGTCATCCAGAGCGTGTCGGTGAGGACGCCGGTGAGCTGTTCCGCGGTCGCGGTGGCGCTGTCCCGGTAGCTGAACACGAGCTCGAGCACGATCCCGCGGCACGGCTCGCCCAGGATCGTGCGCGTCTGCCCGAGTTCGATCGTCCGGACCCCTGCGAGCGTGTCGCGCGGCGCCGTGCCGTTCGCCTGGGCGGCGCGGAACGCCTCGGCCCCGCGGCGGTTCGTGCTCCGCGCGACGGACAGCGCGACCGGCAGGTAGAGGCCCTCGCCCGGGCGGAAATAGTACGAACTGTCGCGGTCGACCCGGTCGATCTGGACCGAGCGCCCGCCCTTGACGAGGCTGTCGCCCGGCAAGCGGACCACGATACTTTCGGACTCGACGCGCCGCATGCCCTGACGGATCGAGGTCTCGACGACGGTTTCCACCGGGGAGGGCGCGCGCCCGATCGACCAGGAGGTCTCCCGCACCCGGACCTGCACGTCGGCATTTACCGCCGCGCATGCGAGGAGGGCGAAGGCACACTGAATCACGACTATCTTGATCGGCTTGCTGGGCAATTTGGATTCCGCATTAAGTCGCCGTGAGGGCGGGTCGATGACTCCATGATGACGCATCCTGACTCCCCGGGTCCAGTCCTCGAGAGCGTGCCATCTTGTCTGCACCATGTGAACTAAACGGTTTGACGAAAAGGGTTTCGCTTTCGTACGCTGCGCAGGTTCCGGAGCTTGTTCTCTCGAGTGGC
>JBKJOC010000062.1:0-4275 GCA_046595725.1 Candidatus Eiseniibacteriota bacterium | reverse complement strand
ACCGTCACCGTGAACTCCATCGTGCCGGCGTCCTTCTTGACGAACTCGGGCGAGGACGTCGTCACGCGCCAGTCGCCGTAGGCGCGCTCGATCACCTTGACCGTGACGGTCTCGGTCTTGTGATTGCGGATCTTGATCTCGTGCGTGGACTCGGTCTCCTTGTCGGAGATGCGGCGCTGGTCGACCTGGCGGTACTCGCCCACGACGTCGAACGCGCTGCCGATCGCCATGCGCACCGTCTCGTCCTTGGCGGTGTGGTCGATGCGGTCCTCGCCCACGAACTCCTGCGCGCCCGACTTGTCTTCCTTGTAGACGCGTACGATACCCTTGGGCAGCGGCATGCCGAGTCCGGCCTGCGCCGAGTTCTTGAACTCGACCGTGACCTTCACCTTGCGCGGATCGCGCGAGCGGTCGTAGGTGAAGTTCTTCGCCGCGGAGACGTTGGCGGTCGGGAAGAGCGCGAGCTGCTTGGTCTCCTTGTCCGCCAGCGTGGTCGGGCGGGAGAGCGAGTACAGGTGGTACTCGAAGAACGTCTGCTCTTCGAACTGGGCCGCGATCCCATCGGTCGCCATGGTCTGGAACTTCTCGCGCGTCATGATCGGCATCGGAGGCGGCGCGACCCGGTTGACGTCGCCCGCCACGACCTTGAGACGCGCCATCGGGTAGGTCGTGCCCGAGCTGTTCTCGAGCGACACCCAGCCCGCCCACGACAGGTTCTTGTCGTTCTCGTCGATCACCGCCACGTACTCGGCGTGCCACGACATGCCGCCCGTCAGGTAGGAGAGCTGCGCCTCACGCCGGGCGGGGCCGTCATTCTCGACCTGCCAGATGAGCGTCGGCTTGGTGATCAATCCGCCGGGCAGGTCGGGAAACTGGATCTCCTTGATTTCGAGCCGATTGACGATCGCGATGCCAGGGTTCCGGTTGAGCACGAGGCTCGCGCCGTCGAACGACAGCAGCGTGCCGGACGTGGTCTTGCCGTCCTTCCCGATGATCGTCAGCTCGCGGTCGATGTAGCGCTCGAGCACCTTGTCCGCCGAGACCAGGTCGTACTGGAAGTTCTGCTCGAGCACGGCCAGGCCGCTGCCACTCTTCGGGATCAGGTGCACCGAGGTCGGGTCGATCTGCGCCGACACGTCGGTCAGGCGGAAGGTCTGGCGACCCGTTCCCAGGTCGAGCGTGCGCACGTCCTTCACGAGGGCGAGATTCTGGTTGTAGACCGTGACCGTCAGCTCGCGCTCCGCCGCGAGCACGGGAGCCGCGAGCAGCGCGAGAGCGGCGAGGGCCGCGGGCAGGACATGTCCGTGCATGGAGCTTCCTCCGGAGCCCCGGCAGTCAAGCGGCCGGAGGCGGTGAGCGGCGGGCAGCAAGGGGACGACTCAACCCTTGAGTCGAGAGCGGCCCGGGATTCGTTTACAGGGGAACTCAACCGCGCAGGGCCTCGAGCGCCTTCCTGAGCTTGCCGACGGTCTGGTCGAGCAGCTCGAGGCGATCCTTCTCGCGCTGGACCACGTCCGGTCGGGCCTTGGCCAGGAAGTCCTGGTTCATGAGCTTCTTCTTCGTGCCCTCGAGGTCGCCGAGCGCCTTGTCGACGTCGCGGGTCAGGCGCACGCGCTCGGCGTCGACGTCGATCAGGCCGGCCAGCGGGATCCAGACCTCGACCCCGCGGACGATGGCCGCGGCGGCCACGCCCGGGCGCTGGACCTCGGGACCGAGTGTCCATTCAGCGACTCGGGCCAGCGGGCCGAGCACCGCGCGGTTGTCCTCGAGCATTTGAAGCGCCTCGCCCTCGGCCTTGATCACCGCGGTCACGGTCTTCGCGGGCGGAAGGTTCATCTCCGACCGCAGGTTGCGGATCGCGACCACGATCTCCTGGAGGAACGAAACCTGCGCCTCGGCCTTCGGGTCGAGCCACGCCTTTTTCGCCTTGGGCCAGGGGGAGGTCGTGATGGTCTCGCCCGTGTGCGGCAGCGCCTGCCAGATTTCCTCGGTGACAAACGGCATGAAGGGATGCAGCAGGTGCAGAATTCCCTCCAGAACGCGCCACGCCACCACGCGCGCCGTGAACGCATCCTTCGCGTCGGGCAGCGAACCGTCGGCCGCGGGGGTCCAGCGCGGCTTGATCATCTCGAGGTACCAGTCGCAGAATTCGTGCCACGTGAACTGATAGAGCGCCTGCGCGGCCTCGCTCAGGCGGTAGATCTTGAGGTTCCGCGAGACGTCCTTCACGCACGTGGCGTAGCGCGACAGGATCCAGCGGTCGGCCAGCGTGAGCTTGAGCTGGCTGTCGCGCGCGGCCAGGGCGTCGGTGTCGCCCAGCCGCATCTTGACCAGGCGGGCCGCGTTCCACAGCTTGTTGGCGAAGAACTTCCCAGTCTCGACGCGCTTGACGTCGAACAGGATGTCCTGCCCGAGCGGCGCCAGGTAGACCACGGTGAAGCGCACGGCGTCGGCGCCGTACTCGTCCATCACGGCGATCGGGTCGGGCGAGTTGCCGAGCGATTTCGACATCTTGCGGCCCTGCGGGTCGCGCACGATCCCGTTGAACAGGACGTGGGCGAACGGCGGCCGGCCCTTGAACTCGATCCCCGCCATGATCATGCGCGCCACCCAGAAGAAGATGATGTCCGGGCCGGTCACGAGGAACGTGGTCGGGTAGAAGCGCTTGAGGTCCTCGGTCTCCTCGGGCCAGCCGAGCGTCGACAGCGGCCACAGCCACGAGGAGAACCAGGTGTCGAGCACATCCTCGTCCTGCGTCAGGTCGGCCCTGCCGCACTTCCCGCACGCCGCGGGCGTCTCGACCGCGACCGTCAGCCCGCCGCACGCCGCGTCGCCGCAGTACCAGACGGGGATCCGGTGTCCCCACCACAGCTGACGCGAGATGCACCAGTCGCGGATGTTGCTCATCCAGTGGCCGTAAGTCTTGGTCCAGCGCGTCGGGAAGAAGCGGACCTGCTTCTTGCGCACCGCCTGAAGCGCGGGCTCGGCCAGCGGCTTCATCTTCACGAACCACTGGCGCGACAGGTAGGGCTCGACCACGCTGTCACAGCGGCTGCAGGTCGCCTTCGAGTAGCGATGGCTCTCGGTGCGCGCGAGCAGGCCGCGATCGGCGAGCATGTCGGCGATCTTCTTGCGCACGGCAAAGCGATCCTCGCCCGCGAAGTCGCCCGTCTGCTCGTTCAGCGTGCCGTCCGGATTGAGCACGATGATGGGCTCGAGCCCGTGCCGCTTTCCGACCTCGAAGTCGTTCGCGTCGTGCGCCGGCGTGATCTTGAGCGCGCCCGTGCCGAACTTGGGATCGACGTAGTCGTCGGCCAGGATCGGGATTTCGCGCCGCACGAACGGCAGGACCGCGGTCTTGCCCACCAGATGGGCATAGCGGCGATCCTTCGGGTGCACGGCCACCGCAACATCGCCGAACAGTGTCTCCGGGCGCGTGGTCGCGACCGTGATGTGCTTTTCGGTGCCGGCGACCGGGTACTTGATGTGATAGAGCAGCGTCTCGGAATCCTCGTGCTCGACTTCCTCGTCCGAGATTGCGGTCAGGCAGCGCGGACACCAGTTGACGACGTAGTACCCACGGTAGATGAGCCCCTTCTCGTACAGGCGCACGAATGCGGTCGCCACCGCGCGCGAGCGCGGCTCGTCCATGGTGAAGACCTCGCGCGACCAGTCGACGGACTCACCGAGGCGCCGCATCTGCTTGAGGATCAACCCGCCGTACTGCTCCTTCCATTCCCACACGCGGGCGACGAAGGCCTCGCGCCCCAGGTCATGGCGCGTCCTGCCTTCCTTGCGCAGCAGTGCCTCGACCACGTTCTGGGTCGCGATGCCCGCGTGGTCCATGCCCGGCAGCCAGAGCGTGACTGCGCCTTCCATGCGCTTCCAGCGCACGACCACGTCCTGCAGCGTGTGGTTGAGTACGTGTCCCATGGTGAGGCTGCCGGTCACGTTGGGAGGCGGGATCAGGATCGTGAACGGGGACTTCTCGAACGGGACCGCGGGCTTCGGGGTGAAATCGCCGCGGGCGGTCCAGTGCTCGTACCAGCGCGTCTCGATCTCGGCGGGCTGGTACGGGCGGTCGAGGCCGGCGCCGGCCACGGCGGGGGCGGTGGCGTTCGGCTCGGCGGGTTCGAGGGCGGAGCCCTGATCCATCGTGTCTCCAGGTGCGAGAAAGCGAAAAGCCGTGGGAAGCCCCGCGGGGCCGCCCGCGGCCGGCCGCGGCGGGGGAAACTTGGCCGGCAGAATAGCACACCGGCCCGAGTCGCGGTACCG
>JBKJOC010000182.1:0-2552 GCA_046595725.1 Candidatus Eiseniibacteriota bacterium | reverse complement strand
CGACTTCGAATTGCGCCGGTCCTCCTCCTGCCCCCAGCCGGTCAGGGCGACCAGGATCATCGTCCGGCCCCACGGCTGCTCACGGATCCGCTTCGCCGCCTCGAAGCCGTTGAGCCGCGGCATGCCGAGATCGAGCAGCACGAGGTCGGGGCGCAGCCGCTCGGCGGCCTCGAGCGCTTCGAACCCATCGTGCGCGAAGTGTGCCTCGTGGCCCGAGATCGTCAGCAGGAGCCCGAGCGCCGCCGCGCCATCCCTGTTGTCGTCGACCACCAGCACGCGCCGCCGCGGCATGCTCCGCGTCGGCAGCACCGGCGTGGGCGGGAGCGCGATGGTGCCCTCGGGCAGTACGGGCAGGCGCACGATGAACGTGCTGCCCTGGCCCTCGCCCTCGCTCTGGGCCTCGATCGTGCCGCCGTGGATCTCGACCAGGCTGCGCACCAGGGAGAGCCCGATCCCGAGACCGCCCTGCGTCCGGTCCTGTCCCGTGGCGACTTGCGTGAACATGTCGAAGATCCTCGTCATCATGTCAGGCGGGATGCCCATGCCGTTGTCGCTGAAGCGGATCGTCAACGCGTCGAGGTCACGGTCCGCACGGATCTCGATCGAACCTCCGGCGGGCGTGTACTTGCACGAATTGCCGAGCAGGTTCGTGAACACCTGGGTCAATCGCACGGGGTCGGCGTCGAGGAAGATGGGCTCGGAAGGCAAGGTCACCGACAGTTTCTGGCCAGCGGCCTCGGCGAGCGGCCGGCAGACCTCGACCGACTGGTAGATCACGGACGCAAGCTCCGTGCGCTCCTTGCGCAACTCGATCCGGCCGCGGCTGATGCGGCTGACGTCGATCAGGTCGTCGACCAGGCGCGTCATCTGGCCGAGCTGGCGATCGAGCGTTGCGCGCGCGGTCTCGAGGGCCCCGGGGCGGTCCTGCGCCAGCTTCAGGACTTCGAGCGCGCTGCGCAGGGGGGCCAGCGGGCCGCGCAGTTCGTGCGCCAGCGTGGCGAGGAACTCGTCCTTCCGCCGGTCGGCCTCGCGCAGCTCGAGCAACAGCTCGTAGACGCGGCGCTCGGCATTCTTCTCCTCGGTGATGTCCATGGTGACCCCGGCGAGCGTCTCGGCGCCCGTAGGACCTACCAGCCGCCCCTTCTCCCGCACCCAGCGCACGCTTCCGTCCGGGCGCACGACACGCACCTCGACTTCGTAGGGCGTGCGCTCGGTGAGCGCCTGGTCGAAGGCTTCGCGCATGGCGGGAGCGTCGTCGGGATGGACCGACGCGAAGAAGTCGGTCGGCGCGTCGTCCTCGTCCTCGCGGCCCAGGATGCGGCGGAATCCCGCATCGCGGACGACGGTGCGGGTCTTGGGATCGGCCCGCCACGCGCCCAGGTCGGCCGCCGTGAGCGCAAGCGCGAGGCGTTCGCGGCTTTCCGCGATCTCGCCCTCGATGCGCCGGCTCTCACGCTCGGCGGTCCGGCGCGATGAGATGTCGCGAAAGATCAGCACCACACCCGCGATCCCGTTCTCGCCGTCCCGGATCGGGGCCGCGCTGTCGTCGATCACGCGTTCGGTCCGATCGCGCGCGATCAGGATCGTGTGGTTGGCCACCAGGACGGGCTGGCTCGTGCGCAGCACCTGCCGCACCGGGCTGTCCATGGGCTCGCGTGTCTCCTCGTGCACGATCTGGAAGACGTCCTCGATGTATCGGCAATTCGCTTCCTTGTCGCTCCAGCCGGTCAGCTCCGTGGCCACCCGGTTCAGCCGCGTCACTCGTCCCATGGCGTCGGACGTGATCACGGCGTCGCCGATGCTGTCGAACAGGATCTCCAGCTCTTCGCGCTGTGTGCGCGCCTTGTCCCGGCTGCGGCGCAGGGCCTCGCACACGATCGTCATGGCAGTGCCGACCACCATGAAGCGCAGCGCCTCGAAGCTGTACAGGACGCTCGAGATCCGGTCGGCCAGCGTTCCCGACGTGAAGTAGAGCGAGAACGCGACCGAGAAGACGAGCGTGATCACCCCGGAGAGAAGCCCGCCCAGCCACGCCGCCGCCAGGACCGCGAGGTAGAACGTGAGGTAGGGAACCGCGGCGCCAACCCAGGGACTGAGCACAATCCGCGCGAGCGCAGCCAGGGAGGCCCACACGATCGGCATCGCGATGCCGGCGCCACGACTCCATGCGGGGCGTGAGCGGCGGGGCGTTGCTTCCTGCATCATCGCGTGGTCTCCGGTTCCGGCGGGCGCTCCCGGGGTCGGGCGCCCGCGTATCCTAGCCGATCCCCGCGGGCGATCTGGTATCCTTGTTGTCCGTTCGTCTCGAAGCTCATTTCCCCCGGGAGCCGTCCATGGATCGTTGCGCGCGCTTCGCCTCAGGCCTGATTCTCACAGCCGCTCTCGTCGCCGCATCCGATGCCGGGGCCGTCAACCTGGTGCCGAATCCGGGCTTCGAGACCTACGCCTCGTGCCCGACGGGCTTCAGCCAGCTCTTCCAGACTCCGCCCTGGACCAACCCCAACACCGGCACGTCCGACGCCTACAACGCCTGCTCGCCGGGTGGCTTTCCG